>JAHKLT010000073.1 GCA_020854915.1 Methanobacteriaceae archaeon
AGGCTCTCCACTCATATAAAGCTTACTATTCTTATTTTATGAAAAAAACACGTGCCAAGGCACAATTATCAAAAAATCTAACAATAAAAAGAAATAAAAAATTGAGTGCAAAAAAACCAACTAACAAATTGACACTGACAATCAAATGAAAAAATATTTAAAAAAAATTAATTTTTATTAAAATCATTAATGGCATCATCAACAATTTCTAAAACGGCATTATCTAAATTAGGACAAGTATAATCAATGACAATAGGTATATTATCACAATAAACAACATCTAAACCTAATTCTAAAGATTCTTTAGTAACAACATCAACAGCTGCTGCTTTAAGTTCTGTTAAAACTAAATCAACATCATCAATAAAATCATCCAAATCTTTTTTAAGTAAAGGTCTGTTAGATAAGTGAGAAGTTGTTCCAATAATTTTACAACCATATTCTATTTCTAAATAATGAGATAATACTTTTTTAATTTTATCTGGAGCAGTAGTTGCAAATAAAACATTTTTACCTCTAATATCTCCTAATGGTTTAGGTCTAAAAACTGTAGGAATTACCTTTGCATCAGGATTAATCTCTTTAATTAAATTTTCTATATATTTAATTTTTTCTTTATTAGCAATTGGTTCTTCACACATAGTTATAACAACTAAATCACCTAAACCAATCCTATAAGGGCCAAAATAATCTTTAATATTATTTAATGGTTGATTAGCACCAATTAAAACTATGTTTTTATCAGCTTTAATAGGAGGAATAGCTGCACCACTTCCTTCAAAAATAGTTAAATTACTATCAATATCATTAGCAAGTTCAACACCTTTTACCATATTTGTTAAAAATACTTCACCTGCCATACCTCCACCACATCTTCTACAGCCAACAGTAACAACTCTGCTCATTAATGCATCTTCCCAATGGTCACTTGCAGCATGAACACCTTTTTCTGATTGTTCAAGTAAGAATTGTGGAGTAATTTTTAGTTCATCCCCTCTAACAATTTCAGGTTCTTCGGGACCTCCCCTACCCATAGCTACAACACAAGGTTCATAACCTTTTTCATCAATTAAACGAGAAACAAATCCTGAGACTGCAGTTTTCCCTATTCTTTTTCCAGTTCCAAGAATTTTAATAGATGGTTTGGTAGATATATCATGTTGTTTTAAAGGTTTAAATTCAAAATCGGGGCCTTTATAAATTACATTTTCATTTATAACTTTAGAAGCTATTTTAAATCTCTTAGAATAATCAAGAATAGGTTCATCACTTAAATCCATGACAACATCAATATTAAAATCTTTTATAACATCAACAATAAGGCCATATGGAATTTCATCTTTTATTTTACAAAAAAATACAGGAACTCCTAAAATTTCAGAATAATGACTTTCATTTTCTTCTCTTAATTTCTCAGTTCCACCAATAAAAACAGCTGCTTTTACTTCATTATTATCTAAGCAATCTAATTCATCAATAGCACTTTTAGTTACAGGAATATAATGTTCCCCATCAATTAAACAAAGCATTTGATTTTTCATATTACACCCTAATCAACTACATTAATTTCTTTTTCTGTTCTTTTAATTAAATCCGCTAATGAATTTATAACATTAGAGGGGATAGTTTCTGGGTCTTTATCATCCACAACTTTAGAAATAGTTTTACATAAAACAAAGATAGCTCTTTTATGTTCAGCTTTTGTTCTATGAATATGATGAGGGCTTATTTTAAGAGACATATACTCTTTGCAATTATATTGGATTTCATCTTTTTCAGTTAGATATTTCAAAATATAAACTAAAAATTGATGAACTTGAATCATTTCATCTTTATACATACAAATCTTAACCCATTTTAAAATATTAAATAATTCTAATGAAATTAATTTTTTACAAATCTAATTTAATAATATAATAAATTATTTCTAAAATCTAATATTTAAATTTGTGTAAATTATAGATTTCCTTTTAAAAATATTTATTCAAAACTTTTAACTAAATTAAAAAATAATTAGAATTTTAAAAATAAAAAAATATTTTAAGACTATTTAATAAAATCTATTATTTTTATAATAAGCATCTTTAATTCCATGTATAATTTGTATTTTTTAGATGGTTCTTTAGAATATTGTTTTTTGATCTTTGAAATCTAATTAAAAAATATGGAAAAGGATAGTATTCATTTAAAATAATAGCTTCCCCTAAAATAATTTCCTCACTACTAATTGAATCAAATAAAAAAAAGTTTTCATTATAATTTTTCCGAATAATTAAATCATCCTCTTCTTTAAAAAAAGTCATATCCTTAAAATCATTGGAAAACTCATATTTATTTCTAAAATCTAAAATATCTTTTTCATTATCAAAAAAAATATAATCAACAATTATATTTTCAATTTCATAAGCATTTAAATAAACAAGAATATCTTCAACCAAATAATTAAAAGGAAGTCCCCTTTGAATAGCATATTTTATTATATCATTAAATCGATGACTTTTATTAAATAATATTCTTAATTTAGATTCATAAGTTTTAATATTTTTTATTTCTTCTATTTCTTCATGATTAAAGCTAATTTTATTAAATAAATCGTGTTTTTCAAAATTATCTGATAATACTTTAAAATCATCATCATTTATATCTCTTAAAATCCCTAATTTATATGCATATTCTAATATATCATTATTAGTTAAATGTATTATTTTACCTTCAGCTATTTTATCTTTCAACTCATTCTCAGAAGGTTTATCATCCTCTAAAGAAATAAAAATTTCATCAAAAGAAATCTGAATTTCTTCTCCATATTTTTCAATAAACAATAAATTAGATTTATTTTTTATAAAAATATCATCAGCTATTTCAATTTTCATACTACCACATTAATTAATTTATAAAAAACAATTTATATTTTTTTATATTATGAAAATAATATTAATTTTAATGATTACAATTGCTATTGGTCTTGGTGAAAATAAAAATATTTTAAAAGCTATAGAATTATTTAAATTGAAAAATAATTGTAATATAATTATTTGTGATAATGATACTGATTTAATTAATTGTATTAATGATAAAAATGTAGATATAGTTATACGTGGTTCTTTAAGCTCTAATAATATTTTAAAAAATCTAAAAAATTATAATAAAAACATATCAAGAGCAAGTTATATTAAAAAAGATGATTTTGAATTTTTATTAAGTCCTGTAGGAATTGATGAAGGAAAAAATGTAGAAGAAAAATATGAAATTGTAAAAAATTGCGAAAAATTTATTAAAAACTTAAATAAAGAACCTAAAATAGCTATTTTAGCAAATGGTAGAAAAGATGACCTTGGGAGAAGTTTAGAAATTGATAATTCCATAAACGAAAGTGAAAAACTTTATAATTTAATTAAAAAAAATTCTGCCTCAAATCTAAAAAATTATTATATATTAATTGAAGAAGCAATAAAAGATGAAAATAATATTATAATAGCTCCTAATGGCATTATAGGTAATATTTTATTTAGAAGTTTTGTTTTAGTAAATAAATGGCCAAGTTACGGTGCAATAACATTTGGATTAAATAAAGTATACATAGATACTAGTCGTTCACAAACTATTGAAGGCTATTTAAGATCCTTAAATTTAGGATATAAAATTTTAATAGATAGATTAAACAAAAATAACTAATGATATAATGTCTGAAAATTTTATTTATAGAATATATGAATGGTATATTTCAAAAGATTTAAACAAGGAAAACATGCCAAAACACGTAGCTATTATCATGGATGGTAATAGAAGATATTCTAAGATTCAAAAAAATATGGATGTTTCTAAAGGTCATGAATTAGGTGTTGATACTTTAGAAAAAGTTCTAGATTGGTGTATAGATCTTGGAATAGATATAATAACAGCTTATGCTTTTTCAACAGAAAATTTCAATAGACCAAAAGAAGAAGTTAATGCTTTAATGAGATTATTTGTAGAAAACTTTAAAAAAATTGTTAGTAATAAAAAAGTTCACAAAAATAAAGTTAAAGTTAAAGCTGTTGGAAAACTTGAATTAATGCCTGATGATGTAAGAGAAGCTATTAATGAAGCTGAAAAAGCAACAGAAAATTATAATGAAAGATTATTAAATGTTGCTATTGGTTACGATGGACGTTTAGAAATTATAGAAGCTATAAAAAAGATTGCAACTAATGTCAAAGATGGAAAAATTCAAGTTGCTGACATTGATGAAGAATTAGTTAGTGAAAATCTTTATACAAAAGGTTTAGCTGATCCTAATCTAATTATAAGAACAAGTGGTGAAGAACGCTTAAGTGGTTTTTTATTATGGCAATCTTCATATTCTGAACTATATTTCTGTGATAGTTTATGGCCAGAACTTAGAAAAACAGATTTTTTAAGAGCTATACGTTCATACCAAGAAAGAGATAGGAGATTTGGAGTTTAAACTATGATTGATACACATTGCCATATTGATTTTGAAGATTTCTCAAATGATAGAGATGAAGTTATAAAAAGATGTAAAAATAATTTAACTGCCCTTATAAATTCTGGAACAAGTTTAGAAGGAAATAAAAATGCCTTAAAATTATCTTTAGAACATAAAAATTTTATATATCCTAGCTTTGGTTACCATCCTATTACATCACAAGATAAAACAAAAGAAGATCTAAAAATAGCTCAAAAACATATGATAGATAACTTAGATAATATTGTAGCTATAGGTGAAGTTGGTATGGATTACTTTTATACAAAAGATAAGTTTCTTCGAGCAAAACAAAACGAAATATTCGAATCATTTGCAAAATTATCTAATGAATATGAAATTCCACTTTTAATCCATGGTCGTGACTGTGAAAAAAAAGTTTATAATATTGTAAAAGATTATAAAAATATTCCAGAAGTAATATTCCACTGTTATAGTGGTAGTTTGAAAACAGCTCGTAAATTATTAGATGAAAATTATTATATCTCATTCTCAACAATGATTTGTTACTCAGAACATCATCAAGAATTAGCTAATGAAATACCAATTGAAAATATTTTAACCGAAACTGATAGTCCTTATTTAGCTATGACTCGTGAAGAGCGAAATGAGCCATCAAATGTTATTAATGCAGCTCAAAAAATCTCTGAAATTCAAGAAATAGATTTTAATGAAGTTGATAAAATAACCACAAACAATGCTAAAAAAGTTTTTAATTTATAAATTAATATCATAAATATACTATTTTGACAAAAAATTACTATGTATGTATTAATATAGTTAAAAATGATATTTCTTATATTAGTATCATTATGGTAGCAATGTAAAGCATTAATTTTAATTTAAAATATTATTTTTTAAAATACATTTAAAAATGTTTTTCTTTTACTTCATCTGTTAAAAAATACGAAAATAGGTATTTTGCAATAAACTAAAAATTTCCAAGAAAAAGATATTAGAATATTATTTTATTCTGGGTTTTTAATATTTTTAGAAAATTCTTTGATTTCACTATAATTTGATAAAAACAAGAAAAATATTATAGGAATTTTATTTTTAATAATCTTTATTGTTGTGAATATTGTTTCCTTAATTTTTTTCTATTAATAAGGATTATTTCAAATTTACTTTTTAATATTTTACATAAATTTCATAATTAAAAAAAAGTTTATTTATCAACTATAAAACGTAATATTAATCTTATATAATATTTATATAAAATTATTATTTATAAACTATTAAAGTAAATGATAAAATGAAATCAGATGTTTTAATTATTGGTGGAGGTCCTGCAGGCCTTAAAGCTGGAAAAACAATAGCTTCAAATGATTTAAATGTTATTATTGTAGATAAAGAATTTGAAAATAAATCTGCACAACTTGTTTATAAATCAGGTCTTAAAGATTTAGATTTAAAAATTGATAATAGCTATTTATTAAATGAATTAAGAAAAGTGAGTTTAGTTTCTCCAAATGAAAATAAGGTTAATATATCTAATGAAAATATTAATTCTAACGAAGTAGGTTATATTATTGATAGTAAAAATTTTAATAAATATTTACTAAATGATGCAAAGAGTGTTGGTTGTGAAATTAAGGAAAATACCACTGCAATAGCTTTAGAAAAAATTAATAATGGTTATAAAATTACCTGTAAAAATAATGAAAAAGAGTATGATGTTGAAACAAAGATTTTAATTGTTGCTGATGGATTTCCATCACATGTTTCAAGAGCTTTAGGATTTAAATCTCAAGAAAAATTTGCAAAAATCTATCAGTGTGAATTAGATGAAATTGATATGGATTTAATAGAATTTCATTTTGGATCAATTTCACCTAATGGGTATATATGGATTTATCCTAAAAAAGATTCAAAACTTGAACTTGGTATTTCTATAGAAGAAAGCAATTTAAAAATAAGTCCAAAACAATACTTATTAAATTTTATTAATAGCTATTTTAATTTAGAGCTAGAAGACATTGATTGTATATCTGGAAAGATTCCAATAAATTCTCTTGTTGATAAATTTTATGGTGATAATATTTTAATTTGTGGTGATGCTGCAGGTCAAACAAATCCTTTTATAGGTGGTGGGTTAATTTCTTCAATGAAAGGAGCTAAATATGCTGGTGAGGTTGCAACAGAAGCTATAAAAAATAATGACTGTTCTAAGGAATTTTTAAGAAAATATAGATCTCTTGTTTTAAATGATTTTGGTTTTAATTTTGATAAATTAGCTAAAATTCGTGATTATGCTTTTTCATTAAGTGATGATGAAATTGATAAGATAGCTATTAGTTTTGAAGGTGTTTCTTTTGATGATTTAAATGTTGTTGATATTTTAAAAAGATTAATAAAAATTTCTCCAAGTGCTATTTTTAAACTTGGAAAATTATTATAAGCTATTTTATAGGAAGTAAATCTTTTTCCTTAAAAACTTCTTTTGCAGACATCATAGCATCAATAGATGCAGGAAAACCTGCATAAGCAGACATCTGCATAATAATTTCAACTATTTCTTGAGCTTTAACCCCAACTGACAATGCACCTTCAATATGACTTTTTAACTCATTTTGAGGATAACCTAATGTAGTTAAAGAAGCTATTGTACATAATTCCCTAGTTTTTAAATCAACAAGTTCTCTTGTATAAATTTCAGAATAAGGGTATTCAACAACAAATCTTCCAAGATCAGGAGCTATATCTTCTAAATTTTTAAAAATATCTTCAATGTTATCTTCATTAATAATTTTTAAAATATCCATTCCTTTTTTAAATCTATCTTCCATGATAACCACTAATATTATTATCTATAAAATTCTATTAAAAATTAACTGAAAAATTAAATAAAGAAATGATTAAAATGAAACCATATGTAATACTTAATGCAGCTATGACACTTGATGGAAAAATAGCTACTAAAACTGGAAGTTCTGAAATTTCAAATGAAAAAGATTTAATAAGAGTTCATGAACTTAGAAAAGAAGTTGATGGGATAATTGTAGGAATAAATACAGTTATCTTAGATGATCCACGTTTAACAGCACATAAAATTGAATCAACAAAAAAAGATAACCCCATAAGAATAATTGTTGATAGTAAAGGAAAAACACCTATAGCATCAAGAATTTTAAAACCAGATGCAGAAACTATAATAGCTGTAGCTAATAATTTTAAAGATGAACTAATAGTAACAGATAGATGGGAAATTCTAAAAAAAGGCGCAAATTTTTACTTTAATGGAGAAAAACAAGTTGATTTAAATGATTTAATGGAATATTTATACTCTAAAGGTATTGAAAAAATCATGCTTGAAGGTGGATCTACATTAAATTATTCAATGATTAAAGAAGGATTGATTGATGAAATTAGAATATGTATAGCTCCAATGATTGCTGGAGGAATTGATTCTATAAGCTTGTTTGGTGGAGAAGGTATAGAAAATATGAAAAACGCATTTAAATTAAAATTAAATAAATCATACAATTTAGATGAAGATTTAATCTTACATTATAAAGTAATAAAAAAATAATACAATTATTTTAATGATCTTTCAATTAATCTTTTTGGGTTTTCAATTAAAGCTTTTAAAGCTTCATCTTTATTTAAACCTGCACCAATACCAACTTTATATGCCCTATCAAAATCCATTAAATCCCCAGGTGCATGAGAATCTGAATTAATAAGTAAATCACAATCTAATTCACGAGCAATATTTGCAACATGACCGTTAGCTAAACAATGACCTTTTCTACCACTAATTTCTAAAAATACATCATTGTCTTTAGCTATTTCTGCTTCACCATATGTAATAATTCCAGGATGAGCAAGTATATCTACATACTTAGATTTAACTGCAGCTAAATTAGTTCCTTCAAGAACAGGTTCATTTAAAGTTTCACCATGAACCACAACAATTTTAACCCCTAATTCTTTAGCTTTTTTTGCAAGAGAATCAATAGATTCTGTTGGAACATGAGTAATTTCAGCACCTAAAATAACTTCAATATCCCAATTCTTATTAACATCAACAATAGATTCTTCTATGTTTATAATATCTTCAACATTAGAATAATCAATATGATCTGTTATAGCAATAGATTGATGCCCTAATACAATAGCACGCCTTGCAATTTCTGAAGGAAGTAACTCACCATCACTAAAAATACTATGCATATGTAAATCAATTCTTTTATTTTCCAAATTTAGTCCCCTATATAATAGTTAATAAAAATTATGTAATTTATAATATTTAAATTAAAATGATAAAATAAGAATAAATAACTAATAAAAAAAAGTTTATTAAAAAAGGATGGCAGCAAAATGAAATTCCCATAGATACCTCCATAGTACACAAACAAAACGCGAAAAGACTTCACTTCTGGGTTCGAAACGAGACCAGGTATAACCCTAACACTATGACCGCCAATCCTATTATAAAATTTATAAATGATAATATATAAATGTAATGAAAATTAAAATTTTGCCCGTATACTAACTCTCTTGATTCACAGGTAGTTTACCCTTCCCTCCACGAGTAACCCTCGAAACGGGCAGCCTGTCCAATGCTGGGTTTCTTCTATTCATAGACAGCAACAACTTTCCTCATAAAAGGACCGTAGGCATCAGTCATTAAATAAATAATGATACGACAATAAATAATTATATAAAAAGTAGTATTTAAAAATATGTAAAATTATAATAAAAAAGTAATAAACATGAAAAATAAATTAAATTAAATAATAGTAAAGATGGCTGGCAGCAAAATGAAATTCCCATAGATACCTCCATAGTACACAAACAAAACGCGAAAAGACTTCACTTCTGGGTTCAAAAAGAGACCAGGTATAACCCTAACACTATGACCGCCAAACCAACACA
>JAHKLT010000012.1 GCA_020854915.1 Methanobacteriaceae archaeon
ATAATGGTAAATTATAAAAAAAGAGATAAATTAATTATTTAAATTCTTAAATTATGTGATATAATGGTAAATTATAAAAAAAGAGATAAATTAATTATTTAAATTCTTAAATTATGTGATATAATGGTAAATTATAAAAAAGGATATTTGCATGTTAAAAATGCAGTTAAACCAAAAATTCATGTGAAAAATATAGAATTTATTAAAGAAAATGATTTTTGTAAGTTTAAAATAGCTGAGATTAATGAAGATAAAAATGAATATAGCGAAGATATTTTTAAATCTTTAAAAAATCTATGTGAAAATGAAAAAAAATTTAATTTAATTGTTTTTAGTGAAGATAAAACTTTTTCTAAAAAGTATAATGATTGTTTATTAGAAAAAACTTCAGAAATCTCTCAAAATCTCAATGATTTAAGATTAAATGGAAAATTTAATCTTAGATAATTATAGTATTTTTGTTATATTAACAATAGGAACATATTATTTAAAAATTCATGGAAAATTATTTAATTTTATTATTTTAGTTAAAATTAGAATTATTGAAAGTTATACACAAGTTTATATTCAGAATAAGAAAATAAGTCTTTATACTATCTAATTTTTTGTTTTTAAAATATTTTTGGAAAATAAATTATTTTTTATTAAAAAATTTTAAGTATATCTTAAAAGAAAAATATTACTACTATAATAAATGCTTAAAATTATTTGAGGTAAAGTGATATGTCACATACAATGTCTGAGAAAATATTAAGAAAATCATCAAAAAATTATGATGCTGAGGCTGGAGATATAGTTATGGCTAATATCGATGTAGCAATGACTCATGATTTAACTGGTCCTTTATCAGTTCAGTCTTTTGAGAAGATTGGAACAAAAAAAGTTTGGGATAATTCAAAAATTGTTATTCCTTTTGATCATCAGGTGCCTGCTGATTCTATTGATTCTGCTAATAATCATATAATTATGAGAAAATTTGTTAAAGAACAAGAAATTGAGAATTTTTATGATGTTAATGCAGGTGTTTGTCATCAAATATTACCTGAAATGGGGCATGTAGTTCCAGGAGAAGTGATTGTTGGAACTGATTCACATACCTGTACACATGGTGCTTTAGGAGCTTTTGCAACAGGTATTGGTTCAACTGATATGGCTATGGTTTTCTCAGAAGGACAATTATGGTTTAAAATACCAGAAACAAATAGATTTAATATCACTGGGAAATTAAAAGAAAATGTTTATGCAAAAGATGTTATTTTAAATATTATTGGTCAAATGGGAGCTGATGGTTCAACATATAAATCTTGTGAGTTTGCAGGAGATACTGTTAGTAATATGAATATTTCTGATAGAATGGTTTTATCAAATATGGCTATTGAAATGGGTGGTAAAACTGGATTAATTGAACCAGATCAAAAAACAATAGATTACGTTGAAAAACGCTCAAATAAATCATATGAAATCTTTAAAACTGATTTAGATGCTCCAAGTTTAGAACTTATTGATATTGATGTTAGTAATTTAGAACCTCAAATTGCTTGTCCTCATAATGTAGATAATGTAAAACCTGTTAGTGAAGTTGATATAGAAATTGATCAGGTATTTTTAGGTTCTTGTACTAATGGTAGAATTGATGATTTAAGAGATGCTGCTAAAATATTAAAAGGAAATAAAATAGCTAAAGGTACTAGAATGCTTGTTATTCCTGCATCAAGAGAAGTATATGAAAAAGCCTTAGATGAAAATTTAATTAAAATATTTGTAGAAGCAGGCGCTCTTGTATCTGCACCATGTTGTGGTCCTTGTCTTGGAGGGCATACTGGTTTAATAGGTCCTGGAGAAGTTAGTCTTTCAACATCAAATAGAAACTTCAAAGGACGACAAGGAAGTCCTGAAGGAGAAGTTTATTTATCTTCTGCTGCAGTTGCTGCTGCATCAGCTATTACTGGAAGAATTAGTTTACCCCAAAGTTAGGTGATTTTATGAAAGGAAAAGCATGGAAATTTGGAAATGACATTGATACTGATATTATCATTCCTGGAAGATATTTAATTTATACTGATGAAAAAACGCTTGCAGAACATTGTATGGAAGGATTAGATCCTGAATTTAATAAAAAAGTTAAAAAAGGAGATTTTATTGTAGGAGGAACAAATTTTGGTTGTGGTTCTTCAAGAGAACATGCTCCTATAGCTTTAAAAGGTGCTGGAATTGTTGCTGTAATAGCTGAATCTTTTGCAAGGATTTTTTATAGAAATGCTACAAATTTAGGTCTTCCTTTACTTGAAGCTCCAGGTATTAGTGAGGTTATAAGTAATGGTGAAGAAATTAAAGTAGATTTAGAAAAAGGAATTATTAGTTCAGAATCTGGGAAAGAATATGAATTTAAGAAATTACCCCCATTTATGTTAGAAATTCTTGAAAATGGTGGTTTAATAGAATATCTAAAAAATAAAAGAGGATAATATGTATAAAATATCTGTAGTTCCAGGAGATGGGATTGGAAAAGAAGTAATGGATGCTACGATTAATGTATTAGATAGTTTAGACATTAATTTTAATTATAAGTACAATGATGCTGGTGATGAATGTAAAGAAGATTGTGGTTATGCTTTACCTGAAGACACTTTAAAAATTGCTAAAAATTCTGATGCTTGCTTATTTGGTGCTGCTGGTGAGACTGCTGCTGATGTGATTGTTAAATTACGTCAAGAGATGAAATTATTCGCTAATTTAAGACCAATAAAATCTTATCCTAATACTAATGCCTTGTTTGATGATTTAGACATTATGATTGTTCGTGAAAATACTGAAGGACTGTATAAAACTGAAAGTGAAGAATATACTGATGAAGGGGCAATAGCTAAAAGAATTATAACAAGAGAAGCTGAAGAGAGAATTATAAATTATGCTTTTAAATATGCAGAAGACAATAATAAAAGTAAAGTTACTGGTGTTCATAAAGCAAATGTTTTAAAAAAGACTGATGGTTTGTTTAAGGATATTTTTTATGAAGTATCAAAAAATTATCCAAGTATCGAAGCTGAAGATTATTATGTTGATGCAACAGCCATGTATTTAATTACAAGGCCAAAAGACTTTGAAGTTATTGTAACTACCAATCTTTTCGGAGATATTTTATCAGATGAAGGTGCTGGTCTTGTAGGTGGTCTTGGACTTATACCTTCTGCAAATATTGGAGAACATGGTGGGCTATTTGAACCAGTTCATGGTTCTGCACCAGATATAGCAGGTAAAGGTTTAGCTAATCCAACAGCTATGTTATTATCTGCAGAAATGATGTTAAGATACCTTGGAGAAAACACAGAAGCAGATAGATTAAATGATGCAATTTTAACTGTTTTATCAAAAGGTGAAACTCTTACTCCAGATCTTGGAGGTTCATCAAATACAAAAGAACTTGGTGAGGCTGTTAAAAATAATCTTTAAATATGTGATTTAATGATAAAAGATAGTTTTGAATATGAAAAAGGAATTAGTGCAATTATTCCAACATATAAAGGAGAAAAATATATTTTAAAGCTACTTGAATCATTAAAAAATCAAACTTTAGATTATAATTTATTTGAAGCTATCATTATAATAAATGGGGAAGAAGATAACACTCAAAAAATTATTGAGGAATTTAAATTAGAAAATCCTTATTTAAATATTAATTTAGATTTTAGTGAACTTGGAGTTTCTAATGCTCGTAATCATGCAATTTCAATTGTTAAAAAAGAATATACAACTTTTATTGATGATGATGATTATATAAGTCCTAATTTTTTAGAAAAACTATATAAATATTCTAAGCCTAATCGTGTTGTTATTGGAACTTTTTTAGATGTTAAAGAAGATTCTAGTGATATAAAAGAATCTTATTTAAGTCCACCGCTTTTAAAAAAAACTGGAATCATTGAAAATCCTTATAGTTATATGAAAGACATTTTAGTTATTACAACAGATAAATCAATTCCAACAAAAGCTATTAAAACTGTTAAATTCAATCCAAAACTTAAAAATGGTGTAGATATTTCATACTTTTCAAAATTATATTCAAAATACGATTTTGAATTTTATATTATTGATAAATATGAAGAAGCTATTTATTACAGATTATGGAGAGACAATTCAATATCTAGACAATCCTTATCTTATGAATTTAATATTACAGGAAGATTGAATGTTATAAATGATATAAATCAGGAATTTGAAAATACAGATAACCCTCAAAAAATACAGTTTTTAAAGGAATTAACGGTTGGCCAAGTTTATAAA
Organism: Methanobacteriaceae archaeon; assembly: GCA_020854915.1. Taxonomy (GTDB): domain Archaea; phylum Methanobacteriota; class Methanobacteria; order Methanobacteriales; family Methanobacteriaceae; genus JAHKLT01. The sequence goes on from JAHKLT010000012.1 coordinate 4,282, forward strand.
ATTAATAAATATCTAGATAAAAATCCTGATGAGTTAAAAAGAGTTTCAAAAGATATAAATAGCTATAATTTTAAATTTTTCCCATACAAATATTTCAATACTGATTTTAAAAATTTAAACAATTTTAATAATGAATTAATTATTTCTTATGCTTTTCCCCCAACTAATACTACTACAAGTAATGTAATAGCTAAAAGAATTTTAAAAAATGAAAATAATGTAGATATTATTTGTGGAAGTTTAGATAATTTAGATAAGGATTATGATCTAGAAAATTTATTAGATGAATTTATATTAGAAAAAATAGTTATTGATTTATCTTTTTCAAGTGATTGGTTAAATATAAAGCAATTTATTGAAAAAGGAATAGAGAAAATAAATAAAAAATATGATAAAATATATAGTAGATCTTATTTTCAACATTCACATTTTTTAGCTTTAGAATATAAGTTAAAAAATAATTCTGATGTTTTTTGGTCTGCAGAGTTTTCAGATCCGACAATTTATAATTTTAAAGGAGATAAAAATACTCCACCAATTAATGATAATGAGTATATTGAGAAAGTTAATAGCTATTTACCTGATAAATTAGATAAGATTAGTGAAGATGATTCTCTAAATTTTATATGTGAATATTTAACATATGTTTTTGCAGATGAGATACTTTTTACAAATGAAAATCAAAAAGAAGTAATGTTAGGTTTCTTTTCTGATGATATAAAAGAAATTGTTAATAAAAAGTCTAAGATTTCAAAACATCCTACTTTAGATGAAAAATATTACTACATAAAAGAGAATAATAGCTATGAAATAGATGATTCATATATTAATTTTGCATACTTTGGTGTTATTTTTTCAAATAGGACTTTAGAAGATTTTGTTAATGCATTTGATAATCTTGATTTATCATTAAAAGATAAATTTAGATTACACATTTTTACTCCAAATATTACAATGTTTGAACAGTTATTAAGTCCAGAATTATTTGAAAAAACTAGATTAAATCCAACTGTTTCTTTTTTAGAATTTTTAAATTTAAGTACAAAGTTTGATTGTTTAATTGTAAATGATAGTTATACTAAAGATTCCTATAAAATAAATCCATTCCTACCTTCTAAAATATCAGATTATATTGGAAGTGGACAGGATATTTGGGCAATATGTGAAGAAAATAGCCCAATGTATAAAATGGATATTCAATACAAATCATTGATTAATGATATGAGTTTTAATGAATACATATTAACAAATATTTTATTAGATAAATTAAATCTAAATAAAAATATATTAAAAGATCAAAAAAAATACAGCTTGTATGAATCAATCTTTAAAGAAAGAAATGTAAAAAATTTAAAATTATTAAATGAAAACAAAGATAAACAAATAAAATATTTACAAAAAAGGTCTGTTGATTTTTCTACAAAGATTGATGAATTAATACAGGTTTTAGAAAATGAATTTAAGAAAAATAACGAGAATTTAGAAAAAATTACTCATTTAGAAATAGAAAATAAAAATCTTAAAAATAAAAATGAAAAAATTTTAAATTCTAAAACATGGAAATTAATAAATAAGTTTAAAAAGTAATTATATATTATTAATTCTAAAATTTATAAAGGAGAGATATAATGAATAAAATACAAATTGCTGGATTGTTTATTATTTTAATTATGGTAATGAGTGCTGTAGCAGGATTCATCCTTTTAGTATCAGGATATTAAATTATTTGGAGAGATAAAATGACAAAATATAAATTAGGTGCAGTTGTTGCAGAATTTAATTATGATTTAACACAGATGATGTTAGGACTTGCAAAAGAAGAAGCAAAATCTAGAGATTGTGAAATTACTAAAATAGTTACTGTTCCCGGTGTTTTTGATATGGCACTAGCTATTAAAAAATTACTTGAAAAAGATGAAATTGATGCTGTTATAACATTAGGTGCTGTTATTGAAGGAGCAACAGATCATGACCAGATTGTAGCACAACATGCTTCAAGAAAAATAGCTGATTTATCTTTAGAATATAATAAACCAGTTGCTTTAGGAATTAGTGGGCCAGGAATGACCAGATTAGATGCACATAAACGTGTAGACTATGGTAAAAGAGCTGTTGAAGCTGCAATAAAAATGTGTGATAGATTAAGTGAAATTTAGATGATTTTATGGAAGTTTTAAAACCTAATGATTTGAAAAAAAGGTTTAAGAAGTCTTGGATTGCTCCCTATGAAAAAGTTTTAACATTAGTTGATGGAGAAAATGTTGAAATAATAGAATACCACCCATGTATTTCTGGATCTGAATGGTTACTTAATCAATACAAAAACAGTAGTGATTTAATTAAAGAAGCTTATCGAGATGGAAACAAACATGTTTATAAAGCACAAATAGGTAGTAAACCATTAGATTTAAAAGCAAGCTATAATGCTGCAGGAATAGAAGAAATTACTGTTACTAATGATGAAGTTAAAGTAACTCATTCTGGTCTTGCTGGAGCTGGTGTTGGTGCTGGAATGTGTAGAGGCCTAGGTGAAGGAGTAGAATATATTGAACTTCATGATATAGGTGGAGGTTCAAAATTAGGTAAAGCTACAGTAGTTACACCTAAACTTGAAAAAATAGTTATAGGAATAGATGATACTGATACAAAAGAAGAAGGAGCAACTTGGACTACTGCACATAACATTGGTATGGAACTTAAAAAAGAAGGTTTTGAATATATAGACCACATCATCGTGCAATTATACCCTAATAACCCACATAAAACTCAAAATTGTGTTTCAATTGCACTAACATTCGCTGTAAGTGAAGATAAAAAAGAAGAATTGATTAATAAGATTATAGAATTATTAAAAAGAGATAGTTTATCTAATAAAACTTCAATAGCTATTTTAGAAGGATTAACTATTCCAGAAAAATTAAAAAAATATTCACATGAAGCAAAAACTAGAATGGTTGATGTTGAAGAAGCTGAAAAATTAGCTAATGAATTAAAAATTAAATTAATAGAAGTTACAGGTTCACAAGGGAAAATTGGTGCACTTGCAGCTTTAGGTCTTTATGATAATCCAAAAGAAGCTGTGAAAATTTATAATAAATAAAAAAAGTTTTTATAACACTCTAAAATTAAAGATCAAATAGTTATAATCTCAAAAATAGGGTGTTAGATTTTTAAGAAATATTTGAGTGTGTTTTGTTCTTTTTAGTGTTTTTGATTAGTAATGATTGTTGTGTTTTATAGGGTATAATTTCTTTTTTCTTATTTTTATATTTTTTTGGTTTTTGAAAATTAAGAAATAACATGGAGATGATTTTATATTGGTTAATTTTTTATTAGTTAGTTGTTGTATGAGTAGTAATCTCTATTGAATAGTATTATGTCTTTTATTATTTGTATTCTTTTTTATTTTTTAAAATAAGTTCAAAAAGTTTAAAATCATGTAGTGCGCTTGAATAGTATTAATATTGTAGCAAAACATTTTAATATTTCTTCATTTATCATAATTGTCAATTTAAATTCTATTTAAGTGCCTTGAATGGTTGAATAGGCCTGTTTTAGTTTTAATTTTTCTAATTTTTCAGTGATATAATTGTCTTAAATGGTTAATATCACATTCAACATGGTGTTGCATCAACGATATATTTGTTATTTAGTTTTCTATTTGCTTTATTAAGTCTTATTAATATGTTATTTATAATATTGTAAAATTGTACATTAGAATATCTGTTGATATATTTAAAGACTTAATCTGCTCTTAGTATTTAATTTTTAATTTTTAATAATTTTTTCAGTTTATTGTTGTTATTTAGTTCATCGATGAATTTTAACAGAATAATTGAAATATAATCCTATGAATATGATTATTTCATGTTTTTATATTTTTCGAGCATACATTTGCATTGAATTTTTAGAATCAATTATATTTAAATATTTCAGCCAACAACATACATTTAGGGTCTTTTATACTTCCATTTAAACTAGATAACATAGTATTCATCAAATAACTATTTGTTACTCTAATTATTTAAATTTAAATTGTATGGTTTTAAAGTGACTGTCAATTTGTTAGTTGATATAAATTTTAAAATTCCAATAATGTCTCAAATTAAGAATTAAAGTTATTAAATGAAATTAAATTTTAAAAACAACTAACATTTTGACAGGCCCGTTTTAAAAGACTTTTTTTATTTATAATCGTGTTTAGGAGTACTTTAAAAAAATAGTTATCTATTCCCACTCAAAATAAGAAACAAAGAAAGTATTAGGTACCAAATATTATAAATTTTCTAGCACCCTATATTTATATTGAAAATTTTCATAATCGAGATATTGATGATTATAATACATATAGAATAATTTTTATTTCTAAATCCATAAATATAGAAGATTTGGATAAAAATTACACTATTAATGAAATTGGAAGCTTATATAAAGAAAAGGCATATGAAATAAATAAGTAATATTCTTTTTTAAAAAATTTAATTCCTACATTTTATTTATAGTTGATTACCTAATATTTTTTAATTAATTTAATATCTATATATAAATAAAACATGCATTTATATGAAAAAGTTTGGTAACACACTATATATCCCTCTTATAGAAAAATCATTAGTTAAATGATATTCAAACAACACTATTAAAGTAAATATTAATAAACGGTCCTTGTTCTTTATAAAGCGGTTCTTTAATTGATGTAACATTAGAATCATTAAATTTTATCTCTACAATATGATCTCCATAATAAAAAACATGACTATTATTAAAAGTATTATTAAAATCTAATTCTCCAATAATTTTATTATTTACAGAAATATCATATAAACTATCATTTTTAAAATATCCTGAAGAAGAGCCTATAGATTCATTATCAATAATAATTTCAAAGCTAGTTGCATTTTGTTTTTTAGATGCAATAAGATAATTTTCTGTAATATTAGTATTATTTAATTTATCATGATCTATTTGATGGTGAACTAAGGTAGTTTCAAAAATTTGATTAATACGACTATTTGGAATAGTATCCCCATATTCAATGTTTAAAAAGTTTTGAGCATCTAAAGGAACTCTGAAAATATTATCCTCACCTTGTCTTGTTTCATTAATTAAATATTCTTGATTTCCAATAGCTATTACATCACCATAACTTAAACCTAAGGTTGTTAAAGCAGATAGAGGCATTCTGATAACAAAAGATTCGTTTTCTAAAGCAGTGTCCACTGTATATGGGCCTCTAACAGAAATTGGTTTTTCTTCATCATCAGTAATCATTAAATTTCTTGAAGTTGGTTCAATAGAAATACTTCCATTATTAATAATTGTAGCTCCTAAAAATGTTGAAATCATTAAAAGAAGTATTATTCCAGAAATAATTACTGGAAAATGAATTTTAATAAAGGATTTAATTAGATTACCACTAGGCGTCTTTTTAAACATTTGAATAGATTTAACAAATAACTTAATTAAATAATAAATAGATACAATAAGCCCAATAATAGAAACAATAGCTCCAAGTTCTAAAGGAATTGCTTGAACAAAAAAAATCGTGAATAATCCTAAAATTACTAATGATAATCCTAAGACTGCCATTCTAATATAGTTACCAATAGTATCAATAATAGCTACTCTACCATATTCCATTGCTCTATTAATAATTGTTCTAACAACTTCATTTGCCATTAAATTTAAGTCGTTAAGTGAAGACATTTCATGTTCTATTTCTCCAATATCCACTTCTTCAATACTAAGGCCCTTAATATCTGCATCTAAAACTATACCTACATCAACACCATAATCTTCTTCAAATTTCATTTTTTTAAGTGCTGATCTTTTAGCTGCAAATTGACCACTTAAAGGTTGTTCGAAATTAATTTCTGGGAAAAAAACACGAAGTAATGGTTTAGCAGTTAATTCTGTTACTCTACCACTTTCTCTAACAAATTTTGTTTTAGTAATTTCTGTTTTTCCCTCTAAAATAGGCTTAATCATTGCATCTACTTTTTTTGCATTTAAATTAAAAATATCAGCATCAATAAATGCAATTATATCAGAATTAGAATTTTTAAAACCAGTTTTAATAGCTGCTCCTTTACCTAAATTCTCTTTATGAGAAATTATTATAGCACCTGCTTTTTTTGCTTCAGCTACAGTTCTATCAGTGGATCCATCATCTACAACTATTATTTCATTAACATAATTTAAGCTATTTACAACATTTACAACATTAGCAACATTTTCTTCTTCATTGAATGCTGGAATTATTACTGAAATTGTTGAATTATCATTGATATTTTTAGGTTTTAAAGATAAAAATAAAATTAATAATATAACTAATATCCAATACAATTTTTCACTCCTATAATAATTTGTTAATGAAATACTTTATTAATAATTAAATCTATTTAATATAGTATTTAATTTTAATTATGTTCATCTTAATAAATCAGCTAATATTACTTAAAAATTACTAATTTACTTAAAGTATAATTTGAAAATACTACAATTACTTGAGTAATTATTTTTGATGTAAAAATGTCTACAAGAAATACATCTACAAGTAAAAATAAAAAAAGCATATCTATTACACCAACTAGAAGTCGGCTACTAATAAATAAAGTTAATTCCTTTAAAACATCTTTATTTTCACTTTCAAAAACCCACTTTCTATTAGTAATATATGCAAAAATAACTGATAAAAACCAAGCTATTCCATTACCAAATAGATAATTTATATTTGCAAATAAAACTAAAAAAGTATAAGAAAAAATATTAACTATGGTCGTTAAAACACCAAAGAAAATATAAAGAATTAATTCTTTTTTTTTAGACATTATTACCCAAAGCTAACTCTCTCAAATTTATTTATTTTGTCTAATGGTTTTGTTGCATCAATTCCGATTTTAGTTGTAGTTCCATCAGATTCTGCAACAGGATCAAGAGATGAACCTCTAACATGAGGGACAATCATTACATCATCGTCTCCTTTAACGCGTGTTGCAATAGCATATTCCACATCTTGTGGATCAAATGGATCAACATCTCCATCAACGACAACTGCATGTTTTAATGAAGGATGAGCAGATAATGCTGACATTAAAACATTTTTACCATCACCTTGTGTTTGTTTATTAATGGAAATTACAGCATGAAGCCAACAACAACCACCTTCTGTTAAAACAACATTACTAACAGTTGGAACAACATTTTTAACTGCTTTAAAAATTCTTGGTTCTTGTGGAAGACCTTGTAATAATTTATGTTCAAAACCTGCTGGTAGAATTGCATGATAATAAGCACCATCTTTTATATGCATTTTACTTAAATTTATAACAGGTTCATCTCTTACAACATCATATGTATCTGTTAAATCAACAAAAGGTCCTTCTTTTGCACGTTCACTTACAGATATTTCACCTTCTAAAATAATATCAGCCTTTGGAACTTTTAAATTAGAATTTTCACATTTAATTAATTCTAATTCCCCATCTTTAAAATTGTTAGCTACTTCCATTTCATCATAATCAATTGGAATTGAGGTAGTGCTTGAAAGTAGAATAGCTGGATCCATTCCTATAGCTATAGCTATTTTAAGATTTTTATTTAATTTTTTAGCTTTTTGGAAGTATGTATAAAGATTTCTTGGAACAATTCTAATAGCTAATCTTTTATTATCTAAAAGTAGCATTCTATGAATTGAAGCATTTTGAATGTGAGTTTCTGGATCTTCTGCAAAAACAACCCCTGAAGTTATATATGCTCCACCATCTCTTTTATAATGAGTTAGTATTGGAATTTTATTTAAATCTGCATCTGAACTTTTATATTCTTTAAAGTCTGTGAATTTTTCAATTTTTAAAGGATTTTCACTTGCATTAGCTATTTTCTCTGTAATATCACATACTTTACAATTTATTGAATCTGCAATTTTATCCCGTGTATTACAAATACCAGAAATAATTGGCATATCATATCCTTTAATATTTTTTAATAAAACTGTTTCTTTGGGATATTCTCTTAAAACCTTTGTTACTTCAAATTCAGGATCTAATTCTGTATCAATAGTTATAATATTATCATAATTTTCTAATTTCATAAAAATCACTATAAGTTAGCTGTTTTATATTTAATATGTTTTAAGTTTTCTTCTAATTTTTTATTAGATAAAGCTAAAATTTCACTTGCATAAATTCCACCATTACGGCCATTGTTTAATCCAACTGTACCGACTGGAACACCTGGTGGCATATTGACCATTGAAAGCAATGCATCCATACTAATATCTTTTGAACATGGAACTCCAATAATTGGTTTTTCAGATAATCCAACTAATGCTCCAGTTACATGAGAAGATAATCCAGATATAGCTATAAATAATTTTGCATCGTCTAATTCCATTACATATTTTTCAAATTTATTTGGATGTCGAATTGGTGATATAACTCTCATATCATATTTGATTTTCATTCTATCTAGAATAATAGCTACTTTTTTTGCAACTCCCATATCAGAATGGCTTCCAGGTATGATAGCTACTTCAGGTTTATCATCTAATTTTTTAAATTCTTTTCCTATTCCAAGATCTAAGCTTTCAATATCTAAAAAGTTTTTTTCAATATATTTACCATTTAATTCTAATAAAGCACCTTTTTCACTATTAATAACTTTTTCTCTATAAGATTTACGAAGTTTAGAAACATTCTTATTTATATCTTCATTATTTATTCCTAATATTTGAGCTGCAAGAATTGCAGCATTATCTCCTCTATCAATACCAACTGTAGCAACAGGTGCTGGAAAAGGCATTTGAACAGAAGAAAGTAGTGCATCAATTCCTCCAACTTTAACATCAACTGGGACACCAATAACAGGTTTATGTGTGTATGCAATTATTGTACCAGGTAAATGTGCTGCAAGTCCAGCTATTCCAATAAAAATATCTACTCCTTCATTAGTTGCTTTAATTACAAGTTCTCTCACAAGAGCATGAGTTCTATGAGCTGAAGCTATTTTTAAACTATAAGAAATTTGAAGTTCTTCTAGAATATCAATAGATTTTTGAGCTATTTTTAAATCAGAAGCACTTCCAAGAATTATCATCACTTTTGGGGCCATTTTAACACCATTAAATTAAAATTTATTATTATAAATAATATTTGTATTTAGATATTAATAAAACTGTAATACTTATATTAAAATATATAAATAAACAAAATTATATCTTTATTAATATTTAATTAATTATGTGAAATAATGAAAACAGCAATTCTAATTCCTTGTTATAATGAAGAAAAATCTATTGAAGATGTTATTACGAGTTTTAAAAAGGAAATTCCCCATGCTGATATTTATGTTTATGATAACAATTCAGTAGATAAAACAAAAGAAATAGCTGAAAACATAGGAGCTATCGTTAAATCAGAATATAAACAAGGAAAAGGAAATGTTGTTAGATCAATGTTTAGAGATATTGATGCTGATTGTTATATTCTTGTTGATGGAGATGATACATATCCTGCTGATTCCTCAAAAGAAATGGAAGAACTTATTTTAAGTGGAAAAGCAGATATGGTTATTGGAGATAGACTTTCATCAACTTATTTTAAAGAAAATAAAAGACCTTTACATAATAGTGGAAATAAAATAGTTCGAAAATTTATAAATATAATTTTTAAAAGTGATGTTAAAGATATTTTAACAGGTTACAGGGCTTTTAATTATGATTTTGTTAAATCTTTCCCAATATCTTCTAAGGAATTTGAAATAGAAACAGAGATGACTATTTTTGCATTAAATCATAATTTTATAATTAAATCAATACCAGTTAAATATAAAGATCGAGCAGAAGGAAGTTTTTCTAAACTTAATACATACAAAGATGGTTTTAAAGTAATTAATTTAATATTTTCTCTTTTTAGAGATACTAGACCATTATTTTACTTCTCATTACTTACTTTAATTCTATTTATAATAGCTATTATTTACTTTATTCCAATTTTAATTAGTTTTCTGCAAACTGGATATGTAGAAAAAATACCTACATTGATTATTATTTCAATGTTTGTTATTATTGGTGTTCTAACATTTTTAACAGGTGTTATATTACATGTTCTTAAAAAACAAAATTTACAAAATTTTGAACAATATTTAACACTTTTAAAAGAAAATAAGAAAAAATAAGATACTATGAATTATAAAAACAACTTAAATATTATTTTCAATGATATTTTAGATTTAAAATATTTTATAATAGCTTATATCCTCATCTTAGTATTCTTTAGTTTTTCTTTTTATAATTTAGAAAATTATTTAAATCCTGGCTTTGAAATTGTAATTTTTCTTATTTTAGGACTAATTGGTGCAATATCTATTTTATATTATAATAAAAATAGGAAAAGTCTACATAAAGTAGTTTTTTTAATAATAATGGTTTTTGGAATATTATGTCTTTTTACAAGTCCTATCAATGATATCTCTGATGAACAAGAACATTTTACACATTCAGAAATAGTCTCACAAGGGGAAATTCTAACAGAATACGTTCAAATCCCTGGCACTAATGTTTCAGGATATAAAACAATCCATTCAATAGTTTTACTTGCTGAAAACGCTGGTATGAATGTTTTTAATAGTGATGTTGATGATAAGAAAATAAACCATACAGTGGATTATCAAAACTCTGCATTTTCTCAAAATCCATTTTATGGTTACCTTCCACAAGCTATTGGAATATTTATAGCTAAATTATTTGATTTAAACACCATATGGATGTTATGGTTAGCTAGGTTTTTTAATTTATTATTATATGGTGGTATTTGTGCAATAGCTATTAAAAAAGCACCAATATTTAAATTTCCATTATTTGTTGCAATGTGCCTACCTATAGCAATATATCAAGGAGCATCAATGAGTATTGACTCTACAATTAATGCTTTCTCCTTTCTATCAATAGCTTACTTCCTTAATATGTATAAATCTCCAGATGATAGTATAAATTGGAAAACTTTAACTATATTTTTAGTTTCATGTCTACTTGTTGGTTTAATTAAAATTCCTTATTTATTACTTGGATTTTTACTTTATTTAATTCCTAAAGAGAAATTTAAAACCTTTAATCAATATATTGTATCAAGAATAGGAGTTTTTGGATTATTTTTAATTGGAATCCTATGGAATTTTGGATATGCAACACATCAACTTAAAAATTCATGGAGAGGAGAATACTTTACAGAAAATAATGTTAGTACAAAAGGACAAATAGAATATATAATAAATAATCCTTCAGAATCTATTCCTAGATTTTTACAAATTGGAAATACAATTCCAAATACATTTAATAGACTATTTTACTTTTCAAATACAGCTTTAAGAGAATATTCATCAAATCTTCTTGGAGCATTGTATGCATTATTTTTTGGAGTATTTTCATTAATATATCCAAGTTCCATTAAAATAAAATTATCAAATAGAGTAAAATTATTTTTAATAGCTTCAGGGATTTATATTAGTACATTTATAATACAATATTTAAGTTGGGCTCCAATAGGAAATGATAATTTAATGAATGGTGTTTTTGGAAGATACTTTATAAGTTTACTTGTATTCATACCATTGATATTTGGATTCAACTATAAAAAAATAGATATTTTATATAAAAATAAAGAAAATCTTAATTTAGCTATTATAACATTGATTATTGGATTTATTGCAGGAATGATAATACTAACAATTAGTGTAAAATATTAAGTATGGTCAAAAATGAACTTTAAAAAAAATACAGAAGATAAAATTGGAATTATATTCTTTTTAATAGGATTAATATATCTTTTAATCATGACTTATATTGGATTAACAAACTTAGGAGTCTGGTATGATGAGATATATTCAATGGGAATTTCAAATTTACCCTTAAATGAAATGTTTAGTTTAGGAACTAAAGATGTCCACCCTTTATTATATTATTTAATATTTAAAGTATTTATTAAGCTATTTGGAATCTTAAATATAGTAAATCTCACATTAATTGGTAAAGTCGTCTCACTAATACCATTTTACTTAATTACACTATTAAGCTTTACAAAAGTCAAGAAAAATTTTGGAATCTTGACTGCAGGATTATTCACATTTTGTATAAATAGTATGCCACAACTTATGCTTTATGGTGTAGAACTTAGAATGTATAGTTGGGCCTTATTTTTTATAACAGCAAGCTTTATTTATTTTATAGAAATTACAAAAAATTCAAATTTAAAAAATTGGGCAATACTAACAATTTTAACAATTTGCTCAGCATACACTCATTACTTTGCATCTATAACTTCATTTATAATATATTTCATATTATTAATTTATATTATCTTAAATAATAAAAAAATGTTTAAAAATTGGATAATCTCAGCAATAATAGCTGTTTTAAGTTTTATTCCATGGTTATTTATTGTTTTAGGCCAATTTTCAGAGATTCAAGGAAATTATTGGATAAACTCAATTAATATAGATACAATAATAAGCTATTTTTATTTTGTAATATCTCCTGCAGAAATTTTTATTAAAGGTAATGAATTATTAAACCCAACAATACTTGGAACTATATTTATAATAGCTATAATAATTTTAATAGCTTTTAATTTAAAAGATAAAAATGAAAAAATTATGAATAATTTTGGAATTATCGCAATATTGATATTTATCCTAGTTCCTCTAATAGGAATCATAGCTTCAATTAACTCACCTGTTTTTCATCATAGATATATGATTCCAGCACTAGGTTGTTTTTGGTTAGGTTTTAGTATTCTCCTAACAAAAGCATATAATAAAAAAGAAATTTTCATTCCAATAATAGTATTAATATTAGTTATTAGTATTATTGGAACAATTAATTTTATAGATATTGAAGAAAATGATGTAAAAGCTACAATTCAACAAAATAATTCCTTGCAAAATATTATTGGCTCTGGAAATGTAATATTCTATGATAAATTTCCACTATATTTTGAACAAAGTACTTATTATTTACCTGATAATCATCACCTGTCTTTTGATTCAGATATGGGAATAACAATAAAAAATGCTTTAACTGACCCAGGAATTAGAGGTGAAATAGCTAATGGTTCAAAAGTTTACTATGTAGATGGTGGTAAATCAAACTACCAAGAATGTATTGATGCAGGTTTAGTTCTAGAAAAAGTTAATGTTAATTTAACAGAAAAGGATATTAATGAATATAAAATCTATGAAATAAAAATAGATAAATGATTAATATAAACTTTATTATATTTTAAAAAAATAGTGATTTAATGATATAGATAAAGATATCTTATTATAAATTTAATACACCAAAATTTTCTTAATTATTTTTAATATTATATTTATAATGGTAAAGTTTATCAATAATGAATTTTAAATATTAATTTATGAATTCTATTGATAATAATTCTTGTGAAGATTATGAAACTATTAAAGTTCCTAATAGTCAGAGAAAATTAATTAAATATTTAAGTATTGATGAAATTACTAAAATTATTCATAAAAGCATGGAATCAGAAGTAGTTAAAATCATGATTTTTATAAAAGGTCTTTATGAGTCTAAAACTATTAAAGAATCAGCAGACATTGTAGGATATGGGTATGAAAGTGGATTAAGATGGTTAGATAAGTGGAATGAAAAAGGATTAGAAGGTATAAAATATAAATGGGGAGACGGTAGGCCATCTAAATTAACTGAGAATCAAAAGAAAGAATTGAAAGAAGATATGTTAAATCTAGACTTAAAAACAACTAAACAAATAAAAGAACATATTAAAAATAAATGGGGAATTGATTATGCAGTTTCATGGTTGCCTCATGTTTTAAAGAGTTTTGGTGCGAAATATGGAAAGCCTTATCCCAAATATGCTAAAGAACCTGAGAATGCTGATGAAATATTACATGAACAAGTAATTGAGATTAAAAAAGAATTGAAAGATAAAAATATTGAGTTTAATGATATTATTTTTGTTTTTATGGATGAAGGATCTTTTAATAACACAGATAATTCACAAAGAGTATGGTACTTTGAAAATAATCTCATAGAAAAAAATTCTAATAAGGAAAGGGCAAATACAATTATTTATTACAGTCAAAATGGAGAAAGTCATATAGAATTCTTAGAAAAATCCACAAAAGAGCATAATACATAGTCATTATTTAATTTTATAAAAAAACTCAGAAAACCCAACAGTAATGCTTTTAAATAATTCCCCATCCCCATCATTCATATTATTTTACCATTAATACTAAATATCATGACGTTTATTTACTTTTTGTTCCAAAATATACACCTAGACTAAATCCCACTGAAACTCCTATGAAAAAGATAAAAAGATATTTATCATCTTTATTTCTTGAGAATACAGAAAAAATTAAAGAGAAAGTAATTGAAGAATTTGAAGGATTTAAAAAACAACTAAATGTGCTGTAAATTGGATGAATAATCATTAAATAAATATAAATTAATAATGATAAACTTTATCATAATTACTATAATAATATATTATTAAAGAAATTTAAATTTAAACCTTAATAAAACTTAGAAACTGTTAATATTAATGTTCCTGCTAAAAATATAACTATAAAACTTATAATAGTTAAATTATTTTTTAATTTAGAATTACCTACATTAACAATTAATGGTATTAAAACAAGTAATGGAATGAAATATCGTGCAAATACTCCTTGAATTTCATTTAAACCTACTGGAGTCCATGTTAAGTATTGTATGAAAAATGTTCCAATGTATATTATTAAAACAAGAATTAAGATTTTAATTTTATTGTTTTTACCTATATCAATATTAGTTGGGTAAATTAGAGAAAATATTCCAAAGAAAATAAGATAAAAAAAACTTAATAGTCTTGATGCATAGATCCAATCCATATGTGAAAATGTGAAAATATCATTAATCATTACAGGAATTGTGTTTCCAATTTGTAAAAATAATATTATGGCTTCAAAAGGATTATTTAATATATAATTGATTTGATCAGAGGATGAAACATTATTTTGAATAAAATAAACATCTCTTTCACTATTGTAAAGTTGATTAGAAGCATACAAATAGCTATAGATCATCGAAATTAAAATAATTGCTATTGGTATGATTCTAGATATTATAAATGTGTTTTTTGATTCGAATTTCTCTTTTGGAATTAATAAAATAAGTAAAACAAGTAAGACATAGGGGATTTTAATTAATCCAATAAGTAATATAGCAATAAAAAATATTGAAATATCCTTTTTTTTAATTTTAAATGGTGTTTTATAGATAAAAATAAAGTAAGAAATAGCAAGTATTGCAAATCCATTAATAAATGGATCAATACTAAAAGATGCAGCCTGATAAATGGCCATAGGTAAACATGCAACAAGTAAAAGAGGCATTTTATAAACTGGTGCTTTTTTTATTGCAAATCTTATGATTATTCCATATAATAGTAAGTTAAAAAGTCGTCCAATCCACATTATCCAAATAACACTTAAATCTAAAAATTTAGCTATTAAAATTCCAATAGCTTGAGCAATATATCCATAAAATGGATTTTGTGGATATCCTGATGAATAAAAACTATTTTCACTACTTATTTTTTCATTTATAAAATCACCACCAAGAAATGTTTCTCCTCTATGATTATCTAGTTGATAAAATAGGTTATGAACGCTGTATCCTTTTTCTTCTATGTATTCAGGTATTAAAATTCCTGATGATGTCATTTCACTTCTTGCAAAGTGTTCGTTTTCATCACAAGCTATTAATGTAGGATTTATAAAAACTGTTAGAATTCCAAAAACTAAAATAATAAGAAACCCAATATTATGTAGCTCTTTTTCTCTTAAAAAAGAATAAATGATTGTTATAATTCCAAAAAATGAAATTATTAATAAAAGTATTATTTCTGCATTAGGATTTAGATAATTTTCTGTATTTAAAAATGATAATGATAGAAATATTACTGAAATAATATAAATTAAAATATAATTTCTTATTTTTAAACAAGATGAAAATAAGAAATTCAATTTATTTTTTAATAATAATTCTATATTCATATTAATAATCTATTTTAAATTAAATTAATATAATTTTTCATAAATAGAAAAATTCATTATATACATTTTAGAAAATATAGTGATATAAAATATTATGTGAGTTCATGAAAAACATTAAATACATTGATTATCTACCATTTATTATTCTATTCATTGTTTTTATTTTAATACATTTAAATCTAAAACAAAGTGGAGATGACCTCCTATATGCTCAAGTGATTCTAGATTACAATGATATTATTCCTGAACTAATAAAAAGATATTATGAATGGTCTTCAAGAATTATTATTGAATTTAATTTATTAACTTTAATTTATTTACCTATGAAAGTATGGAAAATACTAAATTCAGTTATTTTAGTATTAATAGCTGTATTTACTTCTAAATTTTTCAACAATAGCTATTCATTTAAAAATAAAGAATTAATAAATAATACCATTTCTTCAATTTTAGTATTAATATTTTTCTTATCATCATATAATGCAATAGCATCAAGTGGTTGGATAAGTGTAAGTTTAAATTATATTTGGCCTTTATTTTTCTTAATTTTACATTTTTATCTATTGAAAAAATATATTTTAAATAAAAAATTAGAATTTTCTATTAAAAATATTATAATTTATTTAATCTTAGTTTATAGTTTATTTTTTACTTGTAATCATGAACAAGGATTAGTATGCTTTGTAATTTTATATGGATTAATAATTATTTATTATTTATATAAAAATAAAAAAATTAACTCCACTATATACTTAATGATATTTTTAATTATAATATCAGGACTCATTATATTTTTAGCACCTGGAAATAGTGAAAGATATTTAATAGATTTAAGATGGTTTCCAGAGTTTGTAAATTTAAGTTTTATAAATAAAATAGATATTGGTCTTAGTTCATTTTTTAGATTACTTATTGGGGATAATTCTATAATTTCTTTAGTGTTTTTAGGTATTTTTGGAATTTATAACTACATCATTAGTAAAAACATAAAATCAGGAATCATAAGCTCTATCCCTTTTATTATATGTTTTGTATTTAATATAATGGTTTTATTTGAAGTTAAAACAATAATAAATTTGATTGTAACAGCAAATACTAGTTATGGATTATTTTATAGTGATTTAGGGCATATTTTATTTTTTATAGTATTATATTTAATTATAACAATATGTATCCTCTATGGTATAATAAATATTAAAAAGTATAAAGGAGAAAAAATAGCTTTAACTATCTTAACTTTACTTAGTTTAGGTTTTATTACAAGTATAACTGTAGGTTTTACTCCAACAGTATGGACATCAAGAGGAAGAATGTTTATATATTTTTTTATATTTTTATATTTTGGAACATATATTTTAATAATTGATTTAATAAATAAAAAGTTAAATGAGGAAAATCATGATTAGTTTAAATATTATAGTTCCATGTTTTAATGAAGAAAATTCATTAAATAAATTTTATTTAGAAGTTTCAGAAAGTTTAAAAAATAATAATAATCTATCATGGAATATTTTATTTATTGATGATGGGTCTAGTGATAATACATTAGAAAAAATAAAAGAGTTATCAAATAATCATGTAAATATAGATTATATTTCTTTTTCTAGAAATTTTGGAAAAGAATCAGCTATTTATGATGGACTTGAAAATTCTTCTGGAGATTATGTAATCATTATGGATGCAGACTTACAAGATCCTCCTTCATTAATTCCTGAAATGGTAAATTATGTAGAAGATGGTTATGATATAATAGCTACTCGTAGAATTTCAAGAAAAGGGGAACCAAAACTTAGATCATTTTTTGCAGGATTATTCTATAAAATAATTAATCGATTATCCAATATAGAGATAGTTGATGGTGCAAGAGATTATAGATTAATGAAAAAAGAAGTAGTAGATTCTATTTTAAAATTAAAGGAATATAACCGTTTTTCTAAGGGAATATTCCAATGGGTTGGGTTTAAAACTAAATGGATAGAATATGAAAATATAAAAAGAATTGAAGGAGAAAGTAGTTGGTCTTTCTGGCAGCTATTTAAATATTCACTTGAAGGAATAGTATCATTTACAACAGCACCATTACATATTGCAACAATAGCTGGAATTACTTTTTCTATAATATCATTTATATCAATAATATTAATAGTTATAAAAACTCTAGTTTTTGGTGATGCTGCTGATGGATGGCCTTCTACAGTTTCAATTATTTTATTTGTTGGGGGAATACAGCTATTTGCTATTGGAATATTAGGTCAGTATTTAGCTAAAATTTATTTAGAGACAAAAAAAAGACCAGTTTATATTATTAAAGAAGATAATATAAAATAATACTCATATTATAAAAAATCTTTTATGAAGCTTTAAAAAATTATTATAATGTAAAGTCTAATAAAGAATTGTCTTTACTTAAAAAACTTCTTTTATTGAAGCAACCAATAGTGATAATTTAGAAACTCTTTTTAGAGAACATGAAAAAATTCAAAAAGTCCATTATACTGAAGTGAACTTTAATTTAAATAAGAAACCATCATTTTCGTATCTTGATTTAAAGATTGAAATTGTTAATGAACTACTTAAAAAATGTGTTCTTTGTGAGAAAAGATGAAGTTAATAGGTTTTCTAAAGAAGGAATTTGTAAGGTAAATGAATCAGTTGCTTCTGAATTTTTCAATCCTAATGAAGAGACTATTTTAATCATAAAAATACATGTAATCAAATTGAACTTTGTAGTACTGGTTGGAATGAAGAAACTCCTTTAATTCCAAATTATAGGGTATTATTTGCAGGATGTAATATGAATTGTGTTTTTTGTCAAAATCTAGATATAAGTAATAATCCAAAAAATGGTATGAAAATAAGTATAGTATATTACGAAACTTTTATAACTAATGTATTATATATTAATATTTATGAGTGGTAAAAGTAAAATTGAAATTAAAGATCATTTATCAATGGATGAAATAAATAAACTTATAAGTAACCTTAAAATAGAGTTTAAAT
>JAHKLT010000059.1 GCA_020854915.1 Methanobacteriaceae archaeon
TTAAATTCTTTTTAAACATATAACTTTCATTTTTTGGATTACTTTTAATAAATTTGAACATTATTTATTATTTTTTAGGTTTTATTTTTTTATTCTTTTAACTAAATACTTTTATTTACTTTTTAAACATAAATTAACACATCAAATAAGAGGTTTAAAAAATTATTGATAAATTAAAAGAATTCAGCGAATATCTTTATGAATTAAGGTGTGATAAAACATCTAAATTTGTTAAAAAATATTCTAACCATGTAGTAACATATGCTATCTTATTAGTTGAAGGAAAACATCTTAATATCATTAAAAATAGTGATGACAAAGATGTTAATATAGGAATCATTAAACAAGCTACAACATACGAACCAATGCAAGTAAATCCAAAAGGAAAAGATACAATAATATTACAAAAAGAAGAAGCGTCAAAAACAATATTAAATATGATAATTATAATGGTACAAGATATGGTGATAAAAAAACATTAGAACTAAGGACAGGTGCTTGTTGTGATAATTCAAGACTTTATGTGTCTATGGCTCGTGCAGTAGGATTAACTGTAAGATTTACTAAAAACCCTAATCATATTTGGGCACAATTCAAAGTTGGTGGTAGTTGGGTAGATATAAATACATGTCACCCAAGCAGACCATATGGTGCAGTATATCAAATATGAGCCCTAGTGCTGGATTGAAAACGAACTAAGTTGGTGATTATTATTCATCCTATTCGTTCATTACTTATTGGACCATTTGAAGACCAATACTGTTCATAAATACCTGGCTCACTTTGTCCTCCTTTAGAATTAGAGGATACACTCCTATATATAGGATTACCATCTTCATCATATTGTCCAGTTTCATAATCCTCTTGCCAATCCCCATAACCTTCTTTAGAAGTAGATTCTTTTTGAGGGGGATTGTTGGTATTACTCTGTTCTTGTATTGGTGTTTCTGTATTTGTTACATTTGTAGTATTAGTGGTATTGTTAGTTGTTATATTTGTTTGTGTACTATTATTATCATTATTATTTGTTTCGTTAAAATAAATGTAAGCACCAGTAAAAACAGCACCAATACCCACAATCAACACTAACAAAACAATTATCATATCTTTTTTATCCATTTAAAAATCACCTTTAAATTTTTATTATTATTTTTTGTTTTTAATAGATTAAAAAATTATACTGTTCCAAGTGTTCTAAAAACACCTAATTTTATAATGTTACAAAAGTTACAAAACTTTTACATATTGTAATGTTTTAAACTTTTTTTTCTCTTATAGTGTGTTACCAAACTTTTTCATATAAATGCATGTTTTATTTACAAAATCACGACAAAATAGTTATAAATTTCATGAAATTATTAAAATTTGGTACAAAATAGGTATATTTGTCTAAATATAGGTATATACAAATCTACTTATTTTATTATTTAAATAACTATTATGGGATATATTTTAAAAATAAATAATTACCTTATAACTGAACTTAATACTGGAGGTATGGAGTAGCTATAAGGCCAGTAGGAATGTTAACTATGAGAAAATAAGACCAATATGCACCACTAGAAGCAGATTTTTAAGTTGCTATTATGTGAGGTGTTATATGTGTTAAAATTTTTATACATAAATTATCTTGAATCTTTTATATCTTCTTCAGTTATCCCTTCTTTTTTTAACATTTTTTTAAAACATGAAAAATCAGTAACAAGTACAAATTCATTATCTTTATCAATATTAACATCTTTACAAAGTTTATTTAATTCTTCTTTTAATTTTGCTAATCTAATTACTCTTAAATCATCATCAGATTCCATTATCATGAAATTCACAAAATCAGAATCATATCCAAAACGACAAGTGTCTTTTTTATCATCAAAATTTACTAAATCTTTTGTAATTAAATGTTCTATAACTACGGTTTTATCTGTCATATTTTATTCACCAATAATTAATTTAATTTTTTAATTTAATAAATTTTAGGCTTTGTAGAAATCCTAATTTTTTTGCACATGATATTGCACATCACAACAAAATCTATAATAATATTAATCTATTTTTAAATCAACAAATAAATTATTCATTAAATCTTAATATTTTTATTATTTAAATAGTATTTTTAAAATTAAGAATAAAAAAGATATAAATATTAAAACTGAGAATATATATTAATATAAAACCCAAAAACACATATTCTACATTTAATAGTTTGACTTCAAAGCAATTAAACCTTTCCGATTTTAACTTTGAAAAACCTGTAAAAAATTACATTAAAAAAATTAAAAATCGAACTAAAAACAATGCAATGAAAATAACATTATAAAATTTATTATTTCCACTAATAAATATGTAAAAATAAGTTTAAATAAATATTACAACTATTTATAATCATTTATACTCACAACTATTATTATTCAGAATATTAACATTAAAAATATACTTAAAATTAACATATCGCAAAATAAGTTTTTTTAATTGACTTATCTAATCAATTAAAGAAATTTTTACATATCAAAAGAGTACCACGCTTCACCACAATACAAAAATTCTTCAACAGAATCTCCACAGAAGTTTTAAACAAAATAAACCAATAATTTTATGGAAAAGAAAATAAAACCAAAAATTATTGTATTAGATGGAATAGGATTCACAAACGACCATGCAAATAAATATTACACCCAAATACGCAAAAAAAAAGAAAAAACTACATTAAAAACCACATTGCAATCGATACTGAATCTTGCTTAATTTTAAATTATCAAACACAAAAAAGTCCAATTCACGATACACAATTTGCAATAAGATCAATTAAGAAAACAAAGAAATATCAATCAAAATATATTGTAGCAGATAGAGCATACGATACAGAACCTATAAGAAAATACATAAATGAAGAAATAAATGCATTTGACCAAATACCATTGAAAAAAAGAGCAAAAACAGGAAAATACAGATTAAAAAGTCAAACAATATTTCAACACAAAATATATAGAAAAAGAAACAATTTGAAATTGTATTCACTGCTATAAAAAGATTATTCAGCGAAATAAATAAAAGTAGAAGCATTAAACTATCAAATAAAGAAACTAAACTCAAAAATACAATATACAAAATACATCGATTAACATAAATCCAATAAAAAAGGATTTCTACAAAGCCAAAATTTTATTATTATGAAATTAATTATTAAATTATAATTAGTTTAAATCTAAATTAAACTCTTAAAATATCTATTTTTATTTTATATGTCAATATTATCAATTGAATATATGAATATTCTTTCAGTTATAGGGTAAATTTATATATACTTAAGTATTATTTTAATATAGCGAAAACAATAATTTTTAATATAGATAAAAATGAATAAATGAAATATTTGTATTTTATTAATAATACTCATAAATTTTTTATACGCCTCAATTAATTTTAGGCATACTAAAATTTAAATACTAATTAATTTATATATAGATTAAAGTTGGGTTCAACTTTATATTATATTTAATTTTGGAGAAATATTATGAACAATAGTTTAAATGTGCAGGATTTAATAACTACAGGTATTTTCACAGCAATTTTTATAATTGTTGTTTTTGCGTTTGGTATGATTGGATACATTCCAATTTTCATGGCTGCTTTACCTCTGTTAGTTGCAATAGTTGGTGGAATTCCTTTTATGCTTTTTTTAACAAAAGTTAAAAAATTTGGTATGGTTACAATATTGGCTTTTATTGTAGGGCTTATAATGTTTTTATCAGGACACACATGGACTCCGATTTTAACATTTTTAATATTTGGTATTATAGCTGATTTTATTTTTAAATCAGGTTCTTATAGATCAAGAAGAATGTCAATTTTAGGATACGGTGTATTTTGTATGGCTAGTATAGGAAATATGTTACCTATGTGGATTATGAAAGAGACTTGGGTGGCTCAGATGACAAGTCAGATGGGTGCAGAATATATAAACTCTGTAATCTGGATGGTTCAGGACTGGGTTTTTGTTGTTTTATTAATATCTGCGTTTGTTGGTGGCATTGTTGGAGCTTATATTGGTGAAAAAGTACTTGATAAGCACTTTAAAAAAGCAGGATTTGCATAATCGATAAAATTAATTTATATAATAATTGGGAGTGTTTTATGGAGAATAAATTAAATGTACAGGATTTTATAACTACAGGTATTTTTTCAGCAATTTACATGATTGTTGTTTTTGCAGTTGCAATGATTGGATACATTCCAATTTTTATGGTTGCATTACCTCCTTTAATTGCAGTTATAGCTGGAATTCCTTTTATGCTTTTTTTAACAAAAGTTAAAAAATTTGGTATGGTTACATTACTGTCTGTGATTTCAGGACTTATAATGTTTTTATCAGGAGGTACTTGGGTTCCACTTTTAACATTTATAATATTTGGTATTATATCTGATTTAATTCTTAAGTTAGGTTCTTATAAATCAAGAAAAATGTCAATTTTAGGATATGGTATATTTTGTATTGGAATTATGGGAAAGATGTTACCAATGTGGGTTTTAAAAGATAGTTATTTAGGATATATGACAAGTTCTATGGGAACAGAGTATACAAATTCTGTAATGTGGATATTTCAAGATTGGGTTTTTGTTCTTTTAGTAATTCTTTCTTTTATTTTTGGTATTATTGGAGCTTATATTGGAGAAAAAGTACTTGATAAACACTTTAAAAAAGCAGGATTTGCATAGTGATAAAATGGAGTTATTAACTAATAAATCATATAATTCTAATATTAATATTGATCCTAGGACTAAAATACTTGTTCTTATTATTTTAAGTTTTATTGTATTTTCAGATGCTCCTTTATATTCAACTTTAATTTTAATTTCAATTCCATTTTTCTGCTTATTTATATCTAATCATAAAAAAGCAGCTATTATATATTTAATATTATTTATTTTTGCTCAAATTTCTTTAATTTATTTAGTTCCAATTACTCATGGTGCTTTAAATACAATATCTCTTACTTTTGGAAATTTAATTGCTCGTATGGCTCCGAGTATATTAATGGGATATTATGTAATAAGTACCACTAGAGTTAGTGAATTTGTTGCATCAATGGAAGAGATAAAAGTTCCAAAATCAATTATAATTCCGTTATCTGTAATTTTTAGATATTTTCCAACGCTTTTTGATGAGATTAAATCTATTAGGGATGCTATGAAAATGAAAGGTATTGGACTTAACTTTGATTCTTTAAAATCTCCTGTAACTCTTATGGAATATTTTTTTGTTCCAGTTTTAATTAATGCAGTTAAAACTAGTGATGAATTATCAGCAGCATCTTTAACTAGAGGATTAAGTAGTCCAAAACAAAGAACTAATATAGCAAAAGTAGGATTTACATATTTAGATATTATATTGATTTTTCTTTCTCTTTTAGGATTAGCTTTTTATCTTTTATATTCTTTTGGAGGGATAACTATTGCTTAAAATTGAAAATAAATTTTTTTCATATGATGAAAATGAGAATAGTAATAATTTAAAAAACAAGGTGTCCGATAATTTAATTTTTTCTGAGGATATACAATGCTTATTTTATATTGTTTGATAGTGTACAAATGATATTTCATAAAAGTACACTTTTATTATTAATAATTTTTAATTTAGAGTCTTTTAAACCAGAA
>JAHKLT010000031.1 GCA_020854915.1 Methanobacteriaceae archaeon
AAATATAAAATGATCAACAAATTCACAGAACAAAGAACCCTAAACACCTATGGAGAAAGATTCTCTGCTAGTGAAGGAATTAATGGATATTTAAAAAACACACACGGCATTTTACACCTATTAGGCTCAAACAAAAATGCAGTCAAAAATGAAATACATTTAAAAAACACCATGTATAATTTAACGCGATTAAAAAGCTTAAAAGACACAGCATACTAAAATAAAACACAAATCCAAAAAAACCCCACATTTTATTAAAAATGTAATTTCATTTTTCAAATAAATAGTCTGTACGCCTATTAATTTAACGCAATTTTCCGAAAACAACATTAATTCGAACATTTTAGATTAAACAAACACCAACAATCTCATGAAAAATCACAAAAATCATTAATGTTCAAATATACTATTTGTTACAACTTATTAATAATCATTAGCAAAAGAAAAAGAAAAAAAACCAATTCACCCAACAAAATACAAAATAAGAACCATATAAAATTAAAAATTAAAAAAAACAAATATTAAACAACTAAAAAAGAAATAAAGAAAAAATATCAAACCACAAAATTATGGCAAATCCTCTTAAAAAAATAAATAGTAGAATATAAATTAATTATTCTACTTTAACAATATTGCTTGTTGAATAGGTATTCCAGTAAGCTGTAGCAATGTAACTTCCTGGATTTAAATTAATATCTAATTTAGCAATCCCCTCACTATCAGTTACTTTGATATATATTACTCCATGAATATTTATTGTAACATTTTGATTTGATAATGGTTTCCCTTGATTATTTAATACTTTAACTTTGTATTGTCCTTTGCTTGTAAAGTTTTTAGTAAGATTTTCACCTATTAAAGTTGGTAAAACTTTAATTGTATTACTGTATGTTACATTAGTTTCTGGATGATAAACTGTAATTATGTAGTTATTAGGGTTTAAATTAATATTTAAAGTAGCTATTCCATTTGAATCAGTTTTTCTCTCATAAAATACTCCATTAATATTCATTTTAACATTAGTATTAGTCAACGCTTTTCCTTTTTTATCTAAAACCTTAACAGAATATTGTGTACTATTTTTATAATATTTAGTAATGTTATTACCTGTTAAAGTTGGTAAAATAGTTAAATTTGTTGTTAAGTTTGATGCAGGATAAATAATATCTCCTTTAAAAGTTGTTAAAATTGAATAATTACCTGGTGCAAGATTTAAATTCAGAGAAACAGTACCATTTTCTGGTAATCTTTTTTCATAAGTTACATTATTAATTGTTATATTAATATATTTATTCAAAGATGTAACATCTGGACTTCCAATAGGATTACCTTTAGAATCAACTAAAGTTACTACAAATTTTGTTCCATTTCTATAAAACATTACAATAGTATTATTATTAACTAGTAAATTAGTTTTAGAATCAGAAATAAAAAATTTTTGGAAATATAAATTTTCAAATGGATTAAAGTTATTATCACCAGTATATGTTAAGTTTATTGAATAAATTCCTGCAGATAAATTATTAATATGTTTAGTTACAGAACCATTTATTAAAGGTAAATTAAATTTTCCTATATTAATTATTTCTATAGTAATATTTCCTGTAGCATTAGGATTTGCAGTTATTATAATTGTAGCATTTCCACTACTGCTTGTATTTGTAACAGTTAAATTTACTTTAGCATTTATTCTTGTATCGTTATTATTTTTTATATTTTCATTCATAACTTCATCAGTATTAATTTTTACATTAGCATTTATTCTTGTATCGTTATTATTTTTTATATTTTCATTCATAACTTCATCAGTATTAATTTCATTATTATATATTATATCATCATCTAAAGTTTCATTATCTATTGCTGAAACATTAGAAATTAAAAATAAGATTGATATTAGAAAAATAAATAAAAATTTTTTCATATTATATACCACCAAATTAAAAAAAAATAAAATAAATAAGCTATTATATAGCTTATTTAAAAAATGATTACCTAATATTCTCAGGTACTTTTAGTTCATAAACAGTTGCAGATTTTTGTGGTTGTACTTTTTCATAACTTAATTCTTTATCTTGAGCTTTTTTGTCTACTGAACCAAATTTTTCTTGTAGATATTGTTCTTTAGGAATATCTCCAGTAGTTATTTCTTGATATACTTTATTCTGATCAAATTCATTAATATTATTCATAGTATCATTTTTAGGATAGGTAAATGTTTCTTGAGTAGGTTTAGGATTATTACCTATTGATTCAGGTACTTTTAGTTCATAAACAGTTGCAGATTTTTGTGGTTGTACTTTTTCGTAACTTAATTCTTTATCTTGAGCTTTTTTGTCTACTGAACCAAATTTTTCTTGTAGATATTGTTCTTTAGGAATATCTCCAGTAGTTATTTTTTCTGTATATTCATTATCAATTATAACAGCGGAAACACTTGAAATTAATAAAACAATTGCAATAATGCTTATTCCCATTGTAGTTTTTTTCATATATTTCACCTTTTTTTAATTTATTATTTAAACTTAAGTAATATTTTCATTAAAAAATAAAAAAAATAAAAATATACTTAATATTTAATTAATTGTTAATGATATATATATTACTTTTTTTAATTGGGACTGTCAATTTGTTAGTTGATATAAATTTTAAAATTCCAAAAATGTCTCAAATTAAGAATTAAAGTTATTAAATGAAATTAAATTTTAAAAACAACTAACATTTTGACAGGCTCTTTTAATTTATGTAAAATAATATGTATTTTCATCTGTTAATCCATTTAAAGCATTATTTCCATTACTTACTAATAATGAATAAGTATAATCCTTATAATACCCTTGTGAAGTTTCCCAATCTCCAAAAATAACAGTATTTGTTGGATCTGATACAACAAATATATTATTAATACATACTTGAGCCCAACCATGCCCAACAGCACCAGGAGTTGTTCCTAAACCTATAACATATCTTACAGGTAAATTTGCAGCTCTTGCTAATGCAATAAATGAACTTGTTTGATCAACACAATTTATATGATGTGAGAGAATTTAATGCAGAATATAAAGGACCAGAATATAAAGAATAACTCATTCTTGTAACATAATTATGTATACTTATACTTTTTTCTAAATCATCAGTACTACTAGCTGTTAAAGTACTACTTAAGCTTCTAATATATGCACTACTGTAATCACAAAATTGATTACTTATACTACTGTATGTTGAGAGAGGAAAATCATTTATATAGGCATTATCAGTTTTAGAATTAGCTGTATGAATTAATTTGTATCTTGTTGTAGATTTATATGTATTATCTCCTCCAAAATTGACAACTACTTTGTAAGTATTGGAAGCTAAATTTATTGCTAAACTTGCAACACCATTACTGTCTGTTACTTTATTATAATTTACTCCATTTACTAAAATATTAACTGTTTTTCCAGATAATGCAGCCTCATCGCCATTAGTTAATTTAACTTGGAATTGCCCTCCAACATTCATAACAGAAGTGAGTAGTGTTAAAACAGATTGAACAAGGTTATTATTAGAAATTACTGTAATAGTTTTAGATACTGCAGAAGCAGCTTTATATCCTGGCTGAGAATTAAATGCCACATTCACTATATAATTATTAGGATTTAAATTAATATTTAAATTTGCAATAGCATAATTATCAGTTGTTCTATCATAAGTTACACCATTTATAGTAATTTTAACATTTTTATTTGCTATAGGAACATGTGTACCATCCGTTACTTTAATTTTAAATCCATCACCCTGATTAACAGTATTAGAAAGAGCAGTTAAAATAGTATTTCTCTGAATAACATATACAGTTGCATAACCTGAAAAAGGATCATAATTACCATTACCATTAAAACTAATATAAACAGTATAAGTACCTGGATTTAAATTTAAAGTTAAACTAGCAAGCCCATAAGAATCTGTGTAACGTAGATAATTTACACCATTAATTGTAAATTTTAATGGTTGATTATATAAATTTAAACGATTTCCTGAACTATCAGTTACATATGCTGTTAGTTGTTCAGTTTGATAAACTTGATTAATATGCATACGTATTCCTGTTGTAATACCACTAACAGTTTTACTTATTGATTGTTTTGAAGAATTTTTTTCTAATTCCATTGGATAAACTTCTTGAGTAGTATTAATGGATTCTATATCTGAGGTAAAATACTCTTTATCGAATGCATCATCTTCAAATTCCATTTCATCATATACAATTCTATCATTTTCAACTATATATTCTTCTATATTAATATTATCTGCCATTTCATCTGTAGCAAATGAAACGGAAGCAGAAATTAATAATATAGAAACAAAAATTAAAATTTATATTTAAAGGAATTGATATTTCCAACATGTGGATTGCACCTTACTTTTTATTGATGTACAACTAAAAATGTGTGGATTCACACTTATAAAAATTATTTTTTAACCAACATTTCAACACGACCAATATATTTAAAAACATCATTTTTATCTAAAATTATAGTATGAGAATTAATTTTTAAATTAGACACGTATCCTAGAGTTCTTTTTAAATACACAATTGGTGCTGGTTCATCAACACCAAAATCGAAAAGTTTAAGTTGTTTAACATTCAAATTACTATTAAGGGCAGATTTATTGTTAGTTTTCATAAAAAATTATCTACCATTCTTTTTATTTAATAACTGTTTAAATTATTTAAAATAGTAAAAATATAATTTTAATATAATGAACTTGTAAAATTAATCAAAAATACAGAATTATGACTCATTTTATGCATTTATTTTCGGATTTGCAAAAAATTATAAAAAAACCCCACCAAAAATTTACAGTCCCCTATTTTGAAAAAAAATATATATTAAAAATATTAAAAATATTATAATATTATAATTTCTGAGTGAATAACATGGCAATTTTAAGTGATAAAGACATCAAAGAATTTTTAGATGCTAAAAAAATTATTATCGATCCTTTAAAGGATGAAAAACAAATTCAACCCTCATCAGTTGATTTAAGAATTGGTGATGAATTTAAAGTTTTTAAAGTAATTAGAAAACCCTTTATTGATCCTTTAGACCAAGAAGATGTTGCATCTTACATGGAATCATCAACTGTAGAAAATAATGCAGCTTTTATAATCCATCCAAATGAATTTGCACTTGCAACTACTTTAGAATATATTAAAGTTCCAAATGACTTAGTAGCTAGAGTAGAAGGTAGATCATCTATGGGTAGGCTTGGTGTAACTATGCACGTAACAGCAGGTTATATTGACCCTGGATTTGAAGGTAAAATCACTTTAGAAATATCTAATATTGGTGCAATGCCTGTAGCATTATATCCTGGTCAAAGAGTGTGTCAAGTAGTTTTTGAAACAATGACCTCCCCTTCACAAAAACCTTATGGGCATCCAGAAAGAAATAGTAAATATATGGGTCAAAAACGTCCAGAAAGTAGTAGAATTAAACAAGACTATGACTTAAAGAAATAGAGGAAAAATTATGAATCATGATAAAATGACTAATATTAGTGCAAAAAGAGGTTTTTTATGGCCATCATTTGAAATTTACTCAGGAGTTTCAGGTTTTACAGATTACGGGCCTCTTGGATCATCACTTAAAAATAATATAATGGAAAAATGGAGAAAACAATATGTAGCAGAAGAAGGCTTTTTTGAGATAGAAAGTCCTACAATAATGCCTGAAGAAGTTTTAAAAGCATCTGGACATGTTGATAATTTTACAGACCCAATGACTAAGTGTGGAAAATGCAGTAATGTTTTTAGAGCTGACCATATAATTGAAGAATCTATTAATGAAGATGTTGAAATTTTAGAAAATGAAGAGCTTGATGAAGTCATCTTAAAGAATAATATTAAATGCCCAGTTTGTAGTGGAAAATTATCTAATATATGGAATTATAATTTAATGTTTAAAACACATATTGGGGCAAAAGGAGATAAAACAGGATATTTAAGACCTGAAACTGCTCAAGGAATTTTTATTTTATTTAAAAGATTATCAAGATTTTTTAGAGGAAAATTACCTTTTGGTGTTGTACAACTTGGAAAGGCATATAGAAATGAAATATCACCAAGACAAGGAGTTATTAGACTTAGAGAATTTACTCAGGCAGAAGCTGAAATATTCCTTGATCCTAAAGATAAAACATGTCCCAAATTTTCAAAAATAGCTAGTGAAAAATTATATTTAAGTTCACAAGATGTTCAAGAAAATAATAAAGATCCATTAGAAATTACAGCTCAAGAAGCTTTAGATAAAAATATTGTAGCTAATGAAACGTTGATTTATCAATTATATTTAGCTAAGAAATTTTTAAATGAAATTGGTATACCTGATAAAGTTTTAAGATTCAGACAACATTTATCTGGAGAAATGGCTCATTATGCATTGGATTGTTGGGATGTTGAAGTTAATACAGATAAATATGGTTGGGTCGAAATAATTGGAATAGCTGATAGAGGAGATTATGACCTTGCATCTCATTCAAGAGAAAGTAATGAAGAATTGAGTATGTTTCAAGAGTCTGATAAGGTTGAAACTATTACTAAAACTATAGTAAAACCTAATTTATCTAAATTTGGGCCTGTTTTTAAAAAAGATGCTCCTAAAATAAAAACTTTCCTCGAAACAGCAGATGCAGATGAAATAAAAGACGTTATTGAAAAGGAAGGAAAATATACTGTTAAACTAGACGATGAATTTGAATTACTAAAAGAACATTTGATTTTTGAAGATAAAACTGAAGATATAAAAGGTAAGCAAATTATGCCTCATGTAATCGAACCATCATTTGGAATTGATAGAATAGTTTATTCTGTTTTATTACATTCTTTCCATACATCAGAAAATGATGAAGATAAGGATTATTTTAAATTTAAAAAAGAAATAGCTCCAGTGCAATTAAGTGTTTTCCCTTTAGTTAATAAAGATGGTTTAGATGATTTAGCATTTGAAATTACTGAAAAACTAAGGTCTCTTGCTTATGTCGTCGAAATTGATACTTCAGGCTCTATTGGAAAAAGATATGCAAGAGGAGATGAAATAGGCATTCCTTTAGCTATTACAATAGATTATGATACTTTAGAAGATGAAACAGTAACAATTAGAAAAAGAGATGATGAATCTCAAGAAAGAATAAAAATAAATAGCTTAGAAAATTATTTAAAAGATTATTATTAATTTTCTTTTTTAAAATTTTCAAATAAGTTTTCTGCCCAAATTAAGCTATTTTCATCATTAGCTATTAATAGTCTATTTTGATCATAATATCCATCATCTTTAAATAAACCAAATGCCATATTCGTTGCTGATAAAAATAATGAAAACTCAATATCTTCATGAGTTTCTATTAATTTTAAGTTCTTTTTAGAGCTATTAATACATTTTTTAATTTTTAAAGATATATTCCTTGGAAGAATAATCTCAATTTCAATATTTTTAGATAGTGCTTTTGATAAAACATCAATAAAATTAGCATATAAAAAAGGCAATATAATCTTTACCTTTTCACGAGGTTGTAAAGTTTTGGTGGGCTAGATGTTTCCAAATTTTCCTGTCCAGTATGCCATTTTATGAGTTAAATAAGCTAGTATTCCATTATTGGTTTTATATATTTTCTTTATATGTTGAGAATCTGTTTGTCTATAATA
>JAHKLT010000013.1 GCA_020854915.1 Methanobacteriaceae archaeon
AAAATAATCGAAAATTTTGATTTAATCGGTTTAGAAAACTTATCAGTACAGAACATGATAAAAAACAAACGATTAAGTCACAGTATAAGCCAAATATCATGGTCAAAACTTATTGACATGATAAAATACAAAGCCCAATGGTATAGTAAAAAATGCATACAAATAAGTAAAGTTTTCCCATCATCAAAGCTTTGTAACAAATGTGGATACAAAAAAGAAGATTTAACACTAACAATAAGAGAATGGACTTGTCCAGAATGCAGGACAAAACATGATAGAGACATTAATGCATCTATTAACATTCTCAATGAAGCTATCCGAATGAATAATAAATGTACTACAGGACATGTAGGAATTTAAGCTTGTGCTACTATAGAACATTAGTTCTATCTAAACAAGAAACTGTAGCTTATAATAGAGAGCAAAAATCTCCGAGTGAAACTTCATAAAATAATCACTCAGAGAGTATGTCAAAAGGCAAACTATTAATAACCCTATTTAAAAAGTATGTTTATATCTTTTTTATATTATATATTTTTTAAAATGAGGAGATAGATTGAAAACTAATTATATGGAAACATTTTTAATATTTATTCGTGGACTCTTGATGGGTTCTGCAGATATCCTTCCAGGAATTTCTGGAGGTACTATTGCTCTTATTACTGGAATTTATGAAAGATTAGTTCATGGTATTAGTAAAATCAATTTTACTTTTGTAAAACCATTATTAAAGGGAGATTTCAAAGAATTTAAATCTAAATTATTAGATGAAGTAGACTTTGCCTTATTTATTCCTCTTTTACTTGGAATAGGTACTGCAATGTTAACATTAGCTAAATTGGTTTCTTATGCTATGGAAGTTCACACTGCATTTACGTATTCCTTTTTTTTAGGCCTTATAGTATCTTCTTCTTATATATTATTTACAAAATTAAGTGGAATTAATTTAAGAAATATCATACTTGCTATTATAGGGTTTATTTTAGCTTATATTTTTGTAAGTTTAAATCCTATAGCTACTACACATACTTTACCTGTAATTTTCATATCTGGTGTAATAGCTATCTGTGCTATGATTTTACCAGGGATTTCTGGTTCATTTTTACTTTTACTTTTAGGTCAATATGAGTATATGTTAAATGCACTTCATGAAATGCGTCTTCCAGAAGTTATTACTTTTATTGTAGGTGCATTAATTGGAATTTTAGGTTTTTCTAAACTATTAGATTATTTGTTACAACATCATGAAGAAAGTACCATGGCATTATTAATAGGAGTTATGATTGGAACTTTAAAGATTCCTTTTGTTAAAATAAGCACTACAATGGCATTAACACTACCAAATATATTACCATGTATTGGGCTTGCTCTTATTGGTCTTGTAATTATAATTGTATTAGAGAGAAAATTCTAAAATTTTTATACAATATACAATTATATTTCTTATTTTTTTAAATGAATTATTGTTAATCCTTTTTTTATAAATTTAAGATTTAGTATATTTTTATTTTCTAATCTTATTCTTTAAATTATTTTATCAAATAATTATTTTTTTTATTTACACTTGAAATTATAATCTATTAGACATATATTTCAACTGTAAAATCTTTTAAAAAAATATCAAATAACAGTTTTTTACTTAATAAAATCATTTTACGCTGTTTAAAATTATTATTTTTAAAAAATTTAATTAATTTTTATTTTTTAGATATTATTATTTTCATAAAACCCGTGAAAATATGATTTATATAATTATAAAAAGTATAGACTATAAATAAGCTCTTATTTTTATTTTATTATTTTTATAAAGTTTATTAAACTATATTATTTTGTAATAAAACATCTTTATTCTTTAAAATTCAATAGAATTTTTACTTTTAATTAAAATTATTATAGAAAAGCTTTTATTATTTAAAAACAAAAAAAACTATTAGTATAAGTTTATCTTATATGTTTCAAGGAGATTTTAAAATGGATATTGTAGATATTTTTAAGGAAAGTCTTTATTTTCCTACAAAAGATTTAAATAAATTAGTAATTTTAGGTGTAATTTTTATTATTTCTAATATTCCTACATTTTTATTAGGTTTTGGATTGAGTTTAGATAATTTTGATCCTAGTGGAATTTTAAGTTTAATTTTTGGAATTTTAAGTTTAATTGTTTCGATTTATTTATTTGGATATTTCATTAATATGCTTAGAAATACAATTGATTATCAAGATGAATTACCAGAATTCAATGATTTTTCTGACCATATTGTAGTTGGTATTAAAGGAATATTAATTGCAATATTTTATTTCATAATTCCAACAATCATTGCTTTTATTTTAGCATTTGTAACAGGTGCATTTGGTAAACTTGGGGAAATAGTTATGCTTAATGGACAAGCTATACCTGATCAATTAGTTTCAGAATTCTTATTATCATCATCTATTGCAATTATATTATCCTGTATCATATTTATCATCTTTTCTTTACTCTATATTATTGCTCTTGTAAGATTTGCTGATAAAGGAAATATGGGTGCTGCAGTTGAATTTGGCGAAGTTTTTAAAACAATTGGAAATATTGGTTGGGGAAAATATATAGTATGGTATATTTTAATGGGAATTGTCGGATTTTTCTTAGCAATTATATCAGGTATTTTAATTTTCATACCAATCATTGGGGTTATAATTAATATACTTATTATTAGATCATATTCCATGATTTTTACAGCAAAAGCTACTGGTTTAATTTATAATGAAAAAGATAATTAAAATTATTTTTATTTTCTTATTTCATTTTTAAAATTATTTAATTCTTTTTTAAATTAAATTACTCTTTTTTTATTTTTAATAAAATAAGTTAAGTTAATAAAAGTATAAAAATATAAATTAACTTATTCTAAATGGAATCAACATATGATTATAATTAAACCTAAAAAAAAGATCTATGAAGTTTTCCCTATTGGTTCACCTAAAGGTGCTCTAAATTCCAAAAGAAAACCTAAATTTATAGGTTCTTTAAAATTTAAAAAAGAAGGAAATAAATTATCAATTAATAAGTTTATTGCTAATTATGAAAATGAAGAAAAATTATATCCTCCTTCTCAAGTTTTAAAGTTTTTTAAAAATCAAGCTATTTTTTTAACTGAAAAAGATGAAGAGCTAGAAGAGTTTTTAAAAAGTAATGATATTACTCCTAGATTTACTAAAATTTGCAAGTTCTGTGTAAATGATGGAAATATTACAATTATTAACTCTAAAAATATGTATAAATATCATAATCAATTTATTTGTTATGATTGTGCTTTGAATACTATTAAAAGAGAACTTGATATGCAAAAGTATAATAAAAAAGTTTTTAGAAATTTTAAAAATCTACTTGATACAACTAAAGATTTAGAAAAGGTTATAAATGTTATCAATCATAAATTTGATCCTTTAAAAAACTCTAATTTAACATTATTTGATAAAATAGAAATTGATAAAACTAATAAAATCCCTGAAGTTGATATGGATAGGTTAAAAATTCCAAATGATTTTAAAAAGATTTTAATAGAAAATGGAAATAAAAAACTACTTCCAATACAAATTTTAGCTATTAATAAAGGATTACTTAAAGGAGAAAACATATTAGCAGTTTCTGCAACAGGAAGTGGAAAAACATTAATTGGTGAACTTGCAGGAATTCCTAAAGCATTAAATAGGGAAAAGTTTATTTTTTTAACTCCTCTTGTTGCTCTTGCAAATCAAAAATATAGGGATTTTAAAAAGAAATACGAAAAATTAGGTTTAAAAGTAGCTATTAAAGTTGGAAAAAATAGAGTTAAAGCTAAAGGTGAACTTAATTTTAATAATTCAAGTATTAAAGATGCAGATATAATTGTTGGAACTTATGAGGGAATTGATTTTCTGATTCGAAGTGGAAATTATAAAGACTTAGAAGAATTAGGTCTTATTTTAATAGATGAGATTCATACATTAGATGATATTGATAGAGGAATTAGATTAAATGGATTAATTAAAAGAGTTAAAAAATTATTCCCTAAAACTCAAACAATAGCTTTATCAGCTACTGTTAAAAACCCTAATTTTCTAGCTAATATTTTAGATGCTAATTTAGTTGAGTATTCTAAAAGACCAGTTCCAATTGAAAGACATTTGATTTATACAAGAAACGAATCTGAAAAAAGATTGATTATTCGAAAGCTTATTGTTAAAGAATTTAATGAAGTGTCATCTAGAGGATTTAAAGGTCAAACAATTATTTTTACAAATTCTCGGCGTAAAACTCATCAATTATCTAATTATTTATCTAATAAAGGATTAAATGTTAAGGCATATCATGCAGGTTTGTCTTATTATAAAAAAGAAAGAATTGAAAAAGATTTTGACAAGGGAAAAATAGCTGCAGTTGTTACTACTGCTGCTTTAGCTGCAGGAGTTGATTTTCCAGCATCACAAGTTATTTTTGATACTCTTTTAATGGGAAATTCATGGATTTCTCCTAATGAATTTTCACAAATGACAGGTAGAGCAGGAAGGCCAAGTTATCATGATATTGGAAAGGTATTTTTACTTCCAGAGGTTGCAAATTCTTTTGATAATGAAAGTGAAGAACTTGTTGCTTTAAATTTATTAGAAAGTGATGTTGAAAAAGTGCATATTGATTATACTTATGAGGATACATTAGAAGAAGTTTTAGCAGATATTTCTTCTTTTACTGTTAAAAATTTAGATGAATTAAAAAATTTATATAAAGATACTAATTTACCTATAAGTTTAAGTGAGATTATTGAGGAATTAGCTAGTAAATCCTTAATTAAAGTTCACTCATCTAAATTTAATGTAACTGTTTATGGGAGAGCTGTTTCTATGTCCTTTCTCATGATTCATGAAGCAGATTTTATAAAAAATTCATTGAATAATAAAGATTATCTTAAGAATTTATTTAATAATGGATCTAATAAACTAGAAATTAATATTTTAAACAATTTAAATGATAAAAAGAAAATAAATGTAGATAGATTAAAAACTAAATATATTGCAATGGAATTAGAATTAATAGAAAATGCATACTTATCACCACTTATTCATTCGAAATTAGCTAGTTCTCTTAAAATGAATATTTCATCAAGATTATTTTCAGAATCTACATTAGATATTATCTCATCTGGTGATACTATTTCAAAATTAGATTCTAAGTTTCAAGATGCATTATTAAATTTACAAATTGACTTTTTAAAGTGTTCTTGTGAGGAAAAACCATTTTGCAAGTGTCTTCAACGTGGAATATCTGAAATTATAATTGAAGATAGATTAAAAGGATTAGATCCTATTGATATTTCAGATAAGTTATTTAAAAAATATCAAATTCAGATTTATCCAGGTGATATTTTTACATGGCTTGATGCATATCTTAGGAATTTAGATGCAGTAAAAAGAATAGGTAATGCATTTAAAATGAAAAACTTCAAAAAAGAAGCTGAATATTTAATAAAAGCTATTGAAAAATCTTAAATCTTTTCATTAAAATAATCTAAATCATGATATTTTTTATCAACATACTTATTATAATTACCAAAAATCAAAAGAATAAACATTAAAATCCTTCAAAATCATACTAACACAAACACCACCATTCAAACAAAAAAAATTATCAGAATCCACCAACATATCTTAAAATCAATAAAAAATTTTAATAAAGCATAGTACTAATAATACTAATATTATTTAAAATTAACTATAAATAAATATTAAAACAACAAATAATTAAATAAAAACAATTAAAACAAGTATTAAAATAATTAAACAAAGAATTAATTAAAATAAAGAAAAAGTATAAATAATAAACATTAAGTTTCTAGAGGTGGCTTCTTTTCATTATTTATATATAGTGTGTTACCAAACTTTTTCATATAAATGCATGTTTTATTTATATATAGATATTAAATTAATTAAAAAATATTAGGTAAACAACTATAATTTTAAAAATATTTATATTTTATAATATTAAATTCTATATTAAGGAGATTTTAAATGGATAATCAATTAATTTTAAGAATTATTTTTGTTATTATAATTATTATTGTTGCAATTTTAATTATAAATTCATTAGTTGAACCTGGAATTGTTAATGTTATTTTAAAAATTGCTGTAGCTATTGGTATGGGACTATTTTTAAGAAATTATTTAAACAACCGTTAAATAGATTAAATATGATTTTTGAAATTTTAACTAAAGGACATAAAAATATTTCATCAAAACATAAGTCTACGTTTGAAATTACTTGTGATGAAAATATCACACCGAAAGGAGATTGTATTATTG
The DNA here is from genome assembly GCA_020854915.1 of Methanobacteriaceae archaeon. Taxonomy (GTDB): domain Archaea; phylum Methanobacteriota; class Methanobacteria; order Methanobacteriales; family Methanobacteriaceae; genus JAHKLT01. The sequence continues at coordinate 6,316 of JAHKLT010000013.1, forward strand.
GTGTAGCTATGAATAAAACATTAAATGATTTATCAGATGAATTTAAAGATAAAATAGCTAGAGATGGTGCAAAAATTAAGGTAATTTTATCTACTTCTAATGGATATGATGAAATTATTGGAGAAGGTCATCCTAATTTAACACTTAATCATCCAACAGATTTAGTTTGTAGAAAAAGTTCATATACATGTTCTAGAACATTGATGATTAATTCAAATAAGGCTGCAATTGATTTAAATCAAAATTTAATTGAGGATTTAAAGAATAATAGAGAAATGTTAGTTAAAATTCAAATTATTTAATAGTTAAGTTTAAATATATAAAAAAATATATTTTTTAATACTTGCTTTTTATAATTCTATTTTTTATTATTTAAATGCGGGGGTGGTCGAGTGGTCAAAGGCGATAGGTTGAGGGCCTATTGGGTTAGTCCCTTCGCGGGTTCAAGTCCCGTCTCCCGCACTATTTGAAAATTATTTTTGTTTTTTCATTGAATAAGTATTTATAATAATTAAGTAAAATTTAGTATTATTAATTAAAATTTTAAAGGTGATTAAATGAAGGCAGTTATACCTGCAGCAGGATTTGGAACTAGGTTTTTACCTGCAACTAAAGCTCAACCAAAAGAAATGTTACCAGTTTTTGATAAACCAACAATACAATATGTAATTGAAGAGGCAGTAGCTTCAGGCATTGATGATATTCTAATAATAACAGGTAAAGGTAAAAGATCTATTGAAGACCACTTTGATAAATCCTTTGAATTAGAACATACCTTAAAGATTGCAGGTAAAGATGAATTTTTAGAACAAGTTCAAGCTATTACAGATTTAGCAGATATCTATTATGTACGTCAAAAAGAACAAAAGGGTTTAGGGGATGCAATTTATTGTGCTAAAAAACATGTTGCAGATGAACCATTTGCAGTTATGTTAGGAGATACAATAACCAAGGGTTCAATGCCATGTACAAAACAATTAATCGATACATATAACAAATATGATTCATCAGCAATAGCTCTTGAAAGGGTTCCAACTGAAAAAGTAGAAAGATATGGTATTATAGATGGTGTTGAAATTGAAAAGAATACTTATGAAATTAATAAATTAGTTGAAAAACCACCTGTTAGTGAGGCACCTTCAGATTTAGCTATTATGGGTCGTTATGTTCTCTCACCAGATATTTTTGATTTAATTAAAGAAACTGCTCCTGGTGTTGGTGGTGAAATTCAACTTACTGATGCTTTATCAAAATTAAACAGTATTTATGGATCTATTTTTAATGGTAAAACTTATGATATTGGTAATAGGTTAGAATGGCTTAAAACATCCATTGAATTTGCTATGGATGATGATATGGCTCGAGATGATTTAATTCAATATATGAAAAATTTGATTTAAGGTTTCATCATTAAATTATGTATTATTTATTACACTTCAATAATAATTAGTTCTCAAATGCTCTATAAAAGAATTAAAATTTATAAAGGAAGTGGAAAAATATGCATATGAAAAATGAATAATTAATAGAACAATTCTCTAACTCACGAAACCACAGATACAACACAAAAAAATCATATAGACTAATTTTAAGGAGATACAGTGAATACTAGGAATTACCTTTACAAAAACTATTAAATGAAGCTAAAAAAGAAGAAGAAAACGGCAAAAGATGGAAAAAAAGAAAACTCAAAAATAGATTAACAGAATATCGCCTACATTTATATAATACTTATTCCAAAAAAGTAGCGAAACTACATTTCAGCAGAATAATAACATTTTATAAACACTATGAAATAGAAGTACATCAATTACCTTATTTTAATGAAAGACTTGTTGAAGATGTACCACCAATTACTTATTCCGATTTACCAGATGATAAAATAATTAAAAAAGCACTAAAAATATCATCAAATAATTTAAGAGCATTAATATTATTTATAAGTAGTAGTGGAACATCTTTATCTGATTCTATAGGTTTAACATGTCGCGATTTTGTAAATACGACAAAATAATAGTATTATAAATAACACATAAATGAATTATTAAACGATTTAAAAGACAATAACAGTTTAATTCCTAATTGGAAAATAAAAAGACATAAAACACAAGGATATTACTACACATTCACTAGTCCAGAAGCCACAAATGAAATAATACATAATTTATTATCCCAAGAAAAAATATTAAGCAATCAAACACCATTATTCAATTTTAATGCGCATTATGCAGGAATATTATTCCATAAAATTAATGAAAAATTAGGACTAGGAAAAATAGGAAATTATGGAAGATTCAGAAGCCACATGTTAAGAAAATTTCATTATAGTATAGTTGATTACCTAATATTTTTTAATTAATTTAATATTTTATATATAAATAAAACATGCATTTATATGAAAAAGTTTGGTAACACACTATAATTTACAAAATCATGAAAAAATATTAACATTAGATGAAATTGATTTTTTACAAGGAAGAGTAAAATCAAAAACAAGATTAGCATATTTCATGGAAAATCCCAATAAACTAAAAAAGAAATATATAGATGCATTAAATGCAATCACTATAAATTTAGATGTTAATAAATTTGATATGAAAACACCAGAATTTATTAAAGTTGAAACTGAAAGAGATAATTACAATGAAGAAGTTAAAAGATTAGATGAAATTGAAAAGAGTCAAATAAATTAATGGAAATAGTAAAAGAAAAATTCACAGATAATAGATTAAAAGATTTAATGAAAGAACTATAAAAAAAGATTAATGAATAAGCATATGTTTCATTAATATAAATAATGTTTAAATTTTAATAAATTAAACATAACTTTTTTTAAATACAAGTCTATTTTTTTACAGACTGAACCAAAAAAAAGTAGAATATATTTAAGTCGTGGATAATGCTGTTTCCATTTTGGGAATATTATAATCATTAATAATATCTTTTTTAATAGAAACATCTGCTGGTTTTTCATGTATTTTATATTCAAAAATAGCTTCTACATGAATCATATCATCAGTAACAAGAATAGCTACATTTATACCAGGGGAAGTTAAATTTCTTTTTTCAGTATCTAATATTTTTGATGCACTAATAAATTCTAAAGCAAAAGGAACATTATTTTCATCGAAATCTAAATATACTCCATTATCTAATTCTATGGTTTTTCCATGATTAAATTTTCCTTTTTTATGAATATCTATTAAATCATATTTGTAATCATAATTATATTCAATATTATCATGCATTTTTATTTTCATTTTAATGACGTCTCCTATTAGAATTCTTCTTTATAATAGTTAAAATATCTATTTCGTTGTTGTTTAATATGTTAATAATAATATATAAATCTTCTTTTTTATTGTATTCATAGATTAATTCGAACCTTTCGGAATGATATAAGGTCTTTTGAATCCCTACGGGAATTTCATCTACTAATTTAGAGTTTACAATATTAAAATCAACATCTCTTTCATTAGCTTTTTCTTCATAATGAGGAATTTTTTTTATACCATATATATTATCTTTTAGGCTTTCCAAAACATTTTTAGCATCATAAATATTATAATCAGTCATAAAAACAAAAACACCTTTATTAATATTATTTTAAAATTTTACATTTAAAGATTCCTATTTAATTTTTTTCAGTTTATATCTTTTTTTTATACTTATTTTTTTGTAATTTTTACTTATTTTTTTTAAAAGTTTACATGTGTATTTTTTGGATTTTTGCTATTCAAAGTAACAAAATATTAGCTTATTTTCTGAATAATATTATAATTTAACTGAATAATAATGTTTAAATATTTTAATTTACTATAATAATAATTGTAGAAAAATATTTTTAATGTGGTATTATTATGGGTTTGTTTAGCAAAAAAAAGTCACCTGAAGAAGAGGAAAAAGATAAGAATATCAAAAAAATATTAGGAGGTTTTACCTGGACTAAGGAAGTAAGTATTTTATTTAAAAAATATAATAAGGGTGCTTCTCCAGAGCAAGCTGCATGGAATCAAACAAAAAAAGAAGCTAAAGAAGGTAAAATAGAACCAAGTCAATATTTAAGTCGTTTAGAACAACTATTAGGAGAAACACCTACTCAAGAAAAAGAAAAATTATTATTCTATGATGAAATGCCAAACCATATCTTAAAACAAAAAATCAATGAAGACCAATTAAATATGGTAAGGCAAGAAGCAGGGACAGGATGGGCTAATCTTGCTAATACATTGTCCTTTAACAGTTATCAACAGTTAGTGTCATGGACTCAAAAAGCTATTATTGATCAGAATAAATCATTAATAAGGCAAATTGAATTCCAGCAAAGAACTTTAGATGCACAGCAAAAAACTTTAAATGAGATTTTAATTGTTCTTAATGAAATAAAAGATAAAAAACAATAAGTATGATAGAAAAGAAAGATTATTAAAAAATTTTTGTAAATAAAAAGACTTTATGAAAAATTAAGAAAAACATTGAATAAATAAATCATTTTGAGATTGTCCATTAATTGGTTTTTTGGAAATTTAAAAAGTGGGTATTGACCCTATAATCTACTGAAGTTTTATATATTACTTATATGTTGAAGTAGAAAAATTAGTTAAAATGTAACAAATTTTTCATGGCTTCATCATTAAATCCATTATACTAAATTTTCCATCATTACTTTCTTTTTTATTATTCATTCCAGGAATAGCTGATTTTAAAAATTCTTTATTAGCTCTTTTTGAAACTTCTTTGAATATTTTTTTATAAGATTCACATTGAGGATCCACTGCTTTTGGTGTTTTATTTGCAACGATTGCATTGTATGGGCATCCTCCTTTACAGTATTTCATAAATTTACAGCTATTACAATTATCTTCAACGTATTCTCTAAATTCTTGAAGTTTGTCCCATGCAGGAGATTGTTCTATGTCTTCTTTTTTTGGTTTATTTTTAACATTTCCTAAGATATATTCATCCATTCCAACAAATCTGTAGCAGGGATAAATTGAACCATCATGGCCAATAGCTAGTGTAGTGCCTATACAATCTGCAAAAGTGCATAATGTTCCTCTACGTCTTAGTGTACTTTTACAGATATGATCTAAATCAACTATTGAAAATTTATCTAAATCATAAAGATATTTATCTAACCATTCTACTAATAAATCTCCATATTCATTAGCATCTAATGTCCAAGGATCTGCATTGTCTCCTCTAAGTGATGGAAGAGCTCCATGTATTTTTAAATTCATATTATTGTTTTTAAAAAATTCATAGATTTCATCACTTTCTTTTTTTGATTCTGATGTTATAGTTGATACAAAATTAATGTTTAATCCTTTTTCCTTAGCTAAATTGTAACTATTCATTGTTTTATCAAAATAGCTATCTCCTCTTTGATTATCATTTATTTCTTTAGGACCATCGATACTTGTACTAACATTTACATTATATTTTTTAAATAAATCAATAAGTTCTTCGTCTAAAAGCCAAATATTGCTTTGGATTGAAAAACCATCTAATTTTGTGTTTTTTTGAAGTTTTTGAAGAGCTTCTTTGTAAAAATCATAACCTGGAATTAAAGGTTCGCCTCCATGAAATGTAAAGTGAATAGTTTCATTATTAAAATTATTTATCCAATCAATAATATTATCTATTAATGAAATATCCATTATTTCATTTGTATTTTCACTTCCCCAACAATATTTACAGTTTGACTGACAGTTTAATGTGGGGATAATCATTACATGAAAACTCATTTTATCACTATAATTTATTTAACTTCTTTAAGATTTCTGTTTTTTCATCTTTTTCTGGATCTTTTTTTTCAAATATATAACTACAGTTATTACATTTAAATGTATCGAGTCGTGCATGTGCATTATGGTTATCGATAATCTGTCTGTGGGCAGTTTTATCTTTTGAACCACATTCAGGACATTCTTTTAATAAATCTTCTAATTTCATTTTTTGACCTTTTTAATAATTAGTTTATTTTTACTGATATTAGTTTATTTTTATATCTAATTTAATTTATTAAGATTATTAAATTTTGTTTAATCAAAATTATTAAAAGAAATTAGCTTGGTTTATATTCATTATTAACATTTTATAATAAAATAATCAGTTGGAGAGTATGTTAAATTAAGAACTAGTGAATTATATGTATATTAATTAATTTAATGACTAATAGCTCTTTGTTTCATATATTTTTATTTTTTTTAAACTGTTAAATTTAAATATAACTATTAATAAATTTTACTATATGCTTTTGGTGTTATGTTATGAGTAAAATTATTTTGGGGCTTCCAAAAGGAAGTTTAAACAACGTAAATAGGGGAAATACTTATCAACTATTGGTTGATGCAGGATATGATGTTAAAGGGTATGAACCAGGGAATGAATCTTATGAAATTGATATTGTTAATGATAGAGATATTGTAGCATATTTATCAAGACCACAAAGCACTCCAGTAGAACTTAATCGAGGAATAGTTGATATTTCTATTGTTGGTGAAGATTGGGTTAAAGAGGAATCTGTTTTAAAAGAAAATAATATAACTAAAATTGGTGATTTAGGTTATGGAAATACTAAATTAGTTGTTGCTGTTAAAGATGATTCTCCTTATAGTAGTCTTTCAGATTTTTTCAGAGAAAATAGGGATAGAAAAAATCCAATTTTATGTTTCACTGAATATCCTAATTTAACAAGAAAATATATAATGGAAAATGATGGATATAAAGAAATTTATGGTGATTCTGTTCCATTTGTACAAGTTAGAAGTTTAATTGATGGTGGAAATAAAAATGTGCAGATTATTAACTCTGATGGTGCTACAGAAGTTTATATTGCTAAAGGTGCAGATTTGATTGTAGATAATACTCAAACTGGCAATAGTTTAAAAAAAGCAGGACTTAAAGAACTTGAAACTATTTTAGAATCTTCTGCTGGATTGTATGCTGGTGTAAATTGTACTGGAGATAAGATGGAAAAAGCCAATATGATTTATAAACAACTGTATGGTGCTATTATTGGTAGAAAATATTTTGATGTTAAATTTAATATTGATAATAGTAAAATTGGGGAAATTACTGAATTTTTACTTTCAAATGAACTATGTTCTGATGAACCAACTGTTAATAAAGGAAATTCTTTTTCTCAAATTAATGTTTCAATTCCTAAAAATAAATTCCCTATTATGATTGATGGAATTAAGAGCTTTGGAGCTTCATCTATTATTCGTAATGATTTAAAACAATATATTGAATAATAAAATATGATTTAAATAAAATAATTTATGTAGGTGCTTCAATGTTAACTGATGTACAAAAAGAAATCTTACAAAATTTAATAAATTTGTATCAGGATTCTGATGGTAAATCTATAAAAGGTGAAGATATTGCTTCTGTTATGAATAGGAATCCTGGAACTATAAGGAATCAAATGCAAGCTCTTCGTAGTTTAGGGTTTGTTAGAGGTGTTCCAGGTCCAAGAGGTGGATATAAACCTACTGTTGAGGCTTATCATAATTTAAACATCTCAGTTTCTGATAATCAATCGAAAGTTTCTTTATATAAAGGTAATAAACAAATTGAAAATCTTTCTGTTGCAAAAATTGAATTTACAAGTATTCCTCATCCTGGTGAATGTGAAGCAGCTATTAAAGTTTTAGGAAGCATAAAAGATTTATCTTTAGGGGATGAAATAAGAATTGGACCTACTCCAGTTAATAATTTAGGTATTATTGGTGAAATTGTTGGTAGAGATGATATGGATAATATTATTCTTTTAGATACTAAAACTATTAGAAGTATTCCTAAAAAAACAGTTAAAGATATTGCTAGTTTGGATTTGATTTCTTTAAATCCTGAAAATAATGTTAAATCTGCTTCAAGTATTTTATCTGATAATTCTATTGATGGTGCTCCTGTTATAAAAGATAATCAAGTTTTGGGAATGTTAACAGTAACTGATATAGTTAAAGCACTCGCTGATGGTGAAGAAAACTTGAAAGTTAAAGATATAATGTCTAAAAAAGTATGTCTTGTTAATGAAAATGTTAAAATAGCTAATGCTATTGATGTAATGTCAAAAGAACATATTGGAAGATTAGTTATATCTAATGATAATAATGAACCAGTGGGAATTGTAACTCGGACTGATTTAATTAAATCTATTACTAATTTTGAAAAATTCCCAATAGAAACTTTTAAATAAATTTGTTTGTGTTTAAATGGAAATCGATCAAATCAATATTAAAAAAGATATGAAAATATCTGAGTTAATCGATGAATTTGAATCTTCTGGTGTTTTAGGCTCAGGTAGAGTTTCAAGATCATGTAATATTTTAGCTGATATGCTTGATGATGAAGAGATGAATATATTTTTAAGTTTTGCAGGCCCTATGGTTCCAGGTGGACTTCGAAATATTATTAGTTCTATGGTTAAGAACAATCAAGTAGACTTAATAATTACTAGTGGGGCAAATATCACACATGATCTTTTAGAAGCTTTTGGTGGAAGACATTATAAAAATTTCCACTCTTCTGATGAAGAATTAAATTCTGAAGGTATTGGTCGTATTGGAGATGTTTTCACAAAATCAGAAGATTTTGAAGTTTTTGAAAAGGAAATCACTGAAGTTTTTAAAAAAATTCAAAAAGAAAATAAAAAGATTTCTATTCAAAAATTACTCTATGAAGTTGGTCTTCTAATTGAAGATGAAAACTCAATTTTATACAATGCATCAAAGAATAATATTCCTATTTTTGCTCCAGGTATAATTGATAGTATGCTTGGATTGCAATTATGGATGTTTACTCAAGATAATGAATTTGTTCTTGATGCTGTTGAAGATATGTCCTATTTATCTGATATTGTTTTTGAAAGTAAAAAAGTAGGAGGAATATTCCTTGGAGGAGGTATTCCAAAACATTATGCATTAGCATCTAATATTTTAAAAGGTGGTATTGATGCAGCTATTCAAATTACTATGGATCGACCAGAATCAGGTAGTTTAAGTGGTGCACCATTAGAAGAAGCAAAATCTTGGTCTAAAGCTAAATGTAGTTCAAATTTAGCTACAGTTATTGGTGATGTAACAATAATATTTCCATTAATACTTGCTGGAGCCTTAGATAAAATAAATAAATGATTTTATGAATTCTATTTTTCTTCCTATTTTTTATAGTTTATCTGGATTTTTAATGAAATATTCTGATGATGAATATGATGAAAATTCTAATAAAAATAAAGCTATTTTTTTAGGTATTCTATGTGGTTTATTTACAGCTTTTGCATCTATAATAAATCAAGATGCAGCAATTATCTTTATAGCTATTCTAATTGGAAATTTAATAGCTTTTAAAGTTGATGGTATTCATCATATAGCTACATTAATAACATTTGTAATATTGATTTTAATATTTGGAATTTCAAATATAAGTTTACTTGCATTAGTAATAGCTATTTTAGGAGCTTTCATTGATGAAAAAGGTAATGATAATTTAAAAATATATAATAAAAGTAAGTTTTTAAAGTTCTTCTTTGATTATAGATTTACAATGAAAATAGCTATTTTATTATTAGCTATTTTAGGATTTTTAAGTTTTGAAAGTTTTATTTTCTTCTTATTATTTGAAATAAGCTATGAATTTGCTGGATTTATCTTTAAAAAATTAAATAATTGATTTAATTATTTCATCTAATGTTTTTTGAGGATTTTGTGAATTATAAACACTTCTACCAATAATCAATGAATCAGCATATTTTAAAGTTTCTTTAGGATCTCCTCCTTGTGTTCCAACACCTGGAGATATGATATTTGCATCTGTTCCAACAATATTTCTAATTTTACTTAATCTATCAAGTCTTGTTGATGGAGCTACAAAATTTTTTATATTCATTTCTAAACCCATTTTAGCTATTTCGTCTGCATTTTTTTGTATAAATTTTAGAGCACCAGGATGTGACATTTCAGTTAATAAAAATAATTCTTTTTTATAATCTAAACTCGAATTTAGGCATGATTCAACACTATCTGGGCCTACAAAACCATGGCAAATTATTGCATCTGCACCATTTTCATATGTTATATCACATATTTTTTTATTTGTCTCTGGAATATCAGCTACTTTGTAATCACAGATTATATTAAAATTAAAATTTTCTTTTATTGTACTTATAGATTCTATTCCTTCTGCTAATGTTAGGGGATAACCAATTTTAACAGTATTTATTTTGTCTTTTATTTTGCCACAGAGTTTCAATGTTTCATCAATATCCATTAAATCTAATGCTACTATAATATTATTTTTTACTTTCATACTATCTCTTTAAATGTTTTTTAATAATTATTTATTTATGTATTGTTTTTATAGATTATGGTTTTTATTTAATAGACTTTTAAAATTTTAGCTGTTTTTTTAAAAGTTCATTTTGTTTAATGTTACTAATCTAATTTAAGATAATATTAATCTTTATAAAATTGTACCTACTAATAAATTCACATTCTAATAATTAATCAAATTTATTTTAATCTATTCTATGTTGGTTTTAATTATTTTCAAATAAAAAATTTTATTAATGAGTATTAACTATTTTATTATATCAGATTATTTTTATATAAATTAAATATAGTTTGATGATATAATTATATATTTGGAGAAATTAAAATGCATATTATGGAAGGGTTCTTACCACCTATGTGGTGTCTATTATGGTTTATTCTTTCAATACCAGTAGTAGTCTATGGAATCATAAAAATCAAAAAAGTTACAGAAGAAATTCCAGAATCTAAAGCTTTACTTGCTGTAAGTGGAGCTTTTATGTTCGTTCTTTCTTCATTAAAATTGCCTTCTGTTACAGGTAGTTGTTCACATCCAACAGGTAATGGTTTTGGAGCAGTAATTTTTGGACCTGCAGTGACCTCAGTTCTTGCAATTATTGTTTTACTTTTCCAAGCAGTATTACTTGCTCACGGTGGATTAACTACTTTAGGAGCTAATGTATTTTCAATGGGTATTGTAGGACCTTTTGTTGCTTGGGCTGTTTATAAAGGTATTGTAAAATCTAAAATCTCTTCATCTATTGCAATTTTCTTTGCAGCATTCTTTGGAGATTTAATGACTTATGTTACAACTTCTTTCCAACTTGCTCTTGCATTTCCAGATCCAACTTTTGAAGGGTCTTTAATTAAATTTTTAGGAATTTTTGCTATTACTCAAATACCTCTTGCAATAGCTGAAGGTTTACTAACTGTTGTAATTTGGAATGCATTAAAAGATGCAAAACCTAAAATACTTGAAAAACTTAACCTTCTCTCAAGTAAAGAAGTTGGAGCTTCAAAATAGGTGGTATTATGGATACAAAAACAACTAACATTGTATTAATTATATTAGTAGTTATTATCGCCATTCTTCCCTTATTGATGTATGGTGGCCTTGGTGAAGACGAAGGCTATTTTGGTGGATCAGATGGGGCAGCTGGTGATGCTATTGAAGAATCTGGCTATGAACCATGGTTTTCATCGTTTTGGGAACCACCTAGTGGTGAAATAGAGAGCTTATTATTTGCTCTTCAAGCAGCTATAGGTGCACTTATCATTGGATACTTCTTTGGTTTATGGAGAGGACAAAAAAACAAGGAGAATTAATTTCTCCTTTTTATTATTTTTTTTTAAATTTTTATTCTTATTTGAGATTTTTAAATTATTTTTCTATATGAAATATTCTACATATGAAGATATTTAATCTAATTATATTTAATAACTATAATTAATAAATAAAAGATTAGTGAGATAATATAAGTTGATTTTATGAATTTTGATATTGATTATATAGCCCATAATAATAAATTATCCCAGATGGATACATATTTAAAAATTTTAATAGCTATTCCTATAATGCTTATAGCTTTAATAGCTGATAATTTATTATTGGATTTTGTGGTTTTTATTGTTATGGCTATTGGAATCACTATAGTTGCAAAAATATCTGTTAAACACTATATAAAATTTATTTCTATTCCATTCATCTTTGCATTTGTTTCCTGTATTTTTTTAATATTCTTCTTTGGAAAGGGCGAAGTTATTTTTGAAACTGGAATTTTTGGAATAGTAGTAAGAGATGATGCACTAAATTTAGGAGTGTATACTTTTTGTAGGGTTTTTGCTTGTTTTTCATGTTTAGGATTTTTAACTCTTACAACACCTATATCAGATTTACTTCATTTTTTACATAGATTATATGTTCCAAAAATACTTATTGAGATTGCTTTATTGATGTATACAACAATCTTTATATTTTTAGATCAATTAGATGTTATGAGAAATGCTCAAGAGACAAGACTTGGTTATATTGGAACTAAAAGCACATATAGATCATTAGGATTTTTATTTTCAAATTTATTTATAAGATCTTTAGAAAAAAGTGAAACATTACAAAATTCATTAAATTCAAGAGGATATGATGGGGAATTACCTATTTATGAACCTTCAAAAAAATAGGGGGAATTTTTATATTAGATGTTAAAAATATTAGCTATTCTTATAACGATGGACATAAAGCATTAAAAAATATATCTATGAAAATAGATAAAGGAGACATGGTTTTTTTACTTGGAAAAAATGGAGCAGGAAAATCTACTTTATTTCTACATTTTAATGGAATTTATGAACCTGATGAAGGTGAAGTTTTTATTGATGGTGAATTATTAAAATATGATAAAAATAGCCTTATAAAAGCCAGACAAAAAGTTGGGATTGTTTTTCAAAATCCTGATGATCAGCTATTTGCATCAACTGTTGAAGAAGATGTTGCTTTTGGACCATTGAATATTGGATTATCTCAGGAAGAAACAGAAAAAAGAGTTAACAATGCTTTAAAAGTTGTAGGTATGGAGGGGTTTAATAAAAAACCTCCTCATCATTTAAGTGGTGGACAAAAGAAAAGAGTAGCTATTGCGGGAATTTTAGCTATGAATCCAGATATCATGATTTTAGATGAACCTACTTCTGGACTTGATCCTAATGGTGCTTCAAAAATTCTTAAACTTCTTAAAGATTTAAATAAAAGAGACATGACTATTGTAATTTCTAGTCATGATGTAGATTTAGTACCGATTTATGCTAATAAGGTTTTTATTATTGATCAAGGTAAAATTATTGATGAAGGAACTCCTGAAGAAGTCTTTGATGATATTGAGTTAATTAGGGATTCTAATTTACGTCTTCCAAGAATTACTCACCTCTTTGAAATTTTAGATAAAGAAGATCACATTGACTTTAAAAATATTTATCCTTTAACAATCTCAAAAGCTAGAAAATTAATAAAAGATAAACTTAAATAACTATTAATTTAAAAAATAATATATAATATTTTATTCATTTTTTCATGGTGAATTTGTGAGAATAGGAATTTGTGATACTACCTTTGCTAGATTTGATATGGGTGGAGCAGCTATTGATGAGCTAAAAAATAATGCTACAGATTTAAAGATTATTAGATTAACTGTTCCTGGAATTAAAGACTTACCTGTTGCTTCTAAAAAACTTATTGAAGAAGAAGACTGTGAGATTGTTATTGCTTTAGGTATGCCTGGACCAATGGAAAAAGATAAACTATGTGCTCATGAAGCATCTACTGGTATTATTCAAGCACAATTAATGACTAATAAACATATATTAGAAGTCTTTGTCCATGAGGATGAAAGTGAAGATATTAAAGAACTTAAAAAGATTGCAGAAAACAGAGCTAGAGGGCATGCTCAAAACCTTATTAAATTAATGTTTAAACCTAAAGAATTAACAAAAAATGCTGGTATGGGTTTAAGACAAGGTAAAAATGATGTTGGAAGGCTTTAATTATATGTGTTAACATGGAATCAAATTTTACAATATCAAGAGATGATAAAAAATCTATTTATATTATTATACCTGCATACAATGAAGAAAAACGTGTAGGTAATGTTTTAAAAAAAGTAGCTAGTTTAGGTTATAAAATCATTGCTGTAAATGATGGTTCAAGTGATAATACTTTAAATGTTTTAAAAAGTGTACAAAAAGAATATCCTGATAATATTTATGTTTTATCCCATATTATTAATATGGGTGCCGGTTCAGCTACAAGAACAGGGCTTGATGCTGCATTAAAACATAATCCTAGCTATGTAGTGACTTTTGATGCTGATGGACAACATGATTATAATGATATAGCTAATGTTTGTGAACCCTTAATAAGTGGAAGAGCTGAAGCTGTTATTGGGGCAAGACCATTTGAGGACATGCCATTAGATAAAAACTTTGCTAATACTATTATGACTTTATTAACAGAAATTTTTTATCATGTTAAAGTTAAAGACTCTCAAACAGGTTTTAGAGCTTTTACAGCTTCTGCTGCAAGAAAATTAAAAATTGAATCACATGGTTATTTAATATCTTCTGAATTCATTAAAGAAATTAATAAAAACAATCTTAAATTTGAAGAAGTTACAATTAAAACTATTTACACTGATGAAACTCAGAAAAAAGGGACTAATGCTTTAGTTGGAATTAAAATCATGTTAAGAATGATTCGTGAAGTATTTTATAAACATTAATAAGGAGATATTATGAATGGAACCCCTTTATACCCATTAACTTTTATTATTATTGCTATTTTAGCTATTGCAATAATTTATTTAAAATTTAGAGAAAAGAAAATTTCTTTAACATCATTTATTCTTTGGATTTTTTTATGGGTTATGATTGTTATTATAGCTATTGATCCTAAATTTAGTGAAATTTTCGCTCGAATATTTGGTATATCTAGAGGATTAGATGCTATTTTTATAATGGCTATTATCAGTTTATTATATATGTGTTTTAAACTTTTTTTAAAAATAGAAAAGCTAGAACAAAACATAAATAAACTTGTTAGAGAATTAGCTATAAAAAATGAAATTAATCTTGAAAATGAGGAAGATAAAGATTAATATTCCTTTTTTTAATAGAGGATATTTTTATGATTTATTTTAGAGGTTGTACTGCAAGAGAAAAAGAAACTACAATAGCTGATGCTACTGAAGAATTATTAAAACTTGCAGGAGTAGATTATACTATATTAGAAAATGAAAAATGCTGTGGTTCAGTCTTACTTAGGACTGGTTTTGTTGATGAAGCTAAAGAGCTAATTAAAAAAAACACTGAAGATTTTAAAGGAGAAACAATTTTAACTTCATGTGCTGGTTGTTATAAAACATTAAAAAAGGATTATAAAGATATTGATGTAATTCATATTTCTCAATTACTTGAAAAACTTATTGAGGATGGTAAACTAAAATTCGATAAAAAAGACATAAATATTACATACCATGATCCTTGTCATTTAGGAAGACATTGTAATGAATTTGATGCTCCACGAAATGTATTGAATTCTGTTTCTAAGTTAAAAGAAATGGGAAATAATAGGGAAAATGCAAGGTGTTGTGGAGCAGGTGGTGGAGTTAAATCTGCTTTTCCAGATATTTCAAAAGAAATTTCACAATCTAAAATTGAAGAAATCGAAAATACAAATTCAGAATATCTTATAAGTTCTTGTCCTTTTTGTAAATTAAATTTAAAAGAAACTTCTCCAATTGAAGTATTAGATATTACTGAATTTCTAACTAAGGTGATTAAATGAATGAAGATGAACTAAAAACAATGCGTAATTCATTTAACACTGTTAAAAATAGGTCTTCACCATTTTTAAAAGAGCCTAAAACTATTGAATTACAAGAAAAAGTTAAAAACATTAAAAAAGATGCAATAGCTAATGGTGAAAAATTAATGAAGGAAGCTATTAATTCTTTAAAAAGAAATGATATAGATGTTTTTATAGCAAGTGATGATCTAGATGCACAGGAGATAATTTTGGATTTAGTTAAGGGGGAAGGTTCTAAATACATTGCTAAATCTAAATCAAACACATTAGGTGAAATTAAAATTTCAAAATTTTTAAAAAAGGAAGGCTTTGAAATTATAGAAACAGACCTTGGAGATAGAATTTTACAACTTAAAAAAGATGATAATAAACCAGTTCATCCTACAGGTCCAGCATCTCATTTAAATGTTAATCAAATTAGGGATATTGTTAATGATGCTATGGATGCAAACCTTAAAAATGATCCTAAAGAAATTATGGAATTTGTAAAAAAAGATGTTTTAGGAAAACTTGAAGATTGTCAAATTGGAATTAGTGGAGCTAATTCAATAGCTTCACAAGAAGGTTCAATTGTATTAATTCATAATGAAGGTAATATATCTTTAATTGCTTCTAAAAAATTACATATCGTTGTTGCAGGAATTGATAAATTTGTTCCAACTATTGAAGATGCTATATCTATTGGAAAGCTTGAAATAATTTATGCAACTGGTAGTCCTGTAACTTCTTATATAAATATTATTTCAGGACCTTCAAAAACAGCTGATATTGAAAAAAAGCTTTTAAAAAATATGTATGGTGCTGAAAAAGTAGTTGTAATATTGCTAGATAATGGAAGAAGTGAAGCTATTGATGAGTGTCTTATGTGTATAGGTTGTGGAAACTGTATTGTTTCTTGTCCAGTATATAATGCTATTGGAAATAAATTTGGGTTTAACAATTATCTAGGTGGTAGAGGAGTAGCTATGAGTAATTTTATTGAAGATGAAAAAGTTAGCTATGATGCAGGTCTTTTCAAATGTACATTATGTGGTTTATGTTCTATAAATTGTCCTGTTTCTATTCCTACAAATGAAATTATTGAAAAACTTAGAAAAAGCTCTAAAGATAAAGGTTTTTCACCAGATGTTCATAAAAAAATAAAAGATAATATTGAAAAAAATAATTCTCCTTATTAATTATTTTCAAAATGATTTTATAAAATAAATGAATATATATAATCAGGTGATTATATGAAATCTGATTGTTTAAAAATTTCTGAAGGTATTTATTGGGTTGGTGTTCTTGACTGGGATTTAAGAGATTATCATGGATACACTTTAGATGGTACTACTTATAATTGTTATTTAGTTTTTGGTGAAAATAAAACTGCTCTTATTGATAATGTATTTCCTGGAACTTCTGCTCAACTATGGGCTCGTGTAAAAGATGCATTTGAAAAAGAAGGTAAAGATTTTAAAATTGATGTTATTGTTCAAAATCATATTGAAACAGACCACAGTGGATCTTTAACTGAATTCATTAAAAAATTCCCTGAAGTGGAAGTTTATTGTTCTCAAATGGCTGTTAATGGTTTAAAAAATCATTTACCATCTCTTAAAGACTTTGAATTTAACACTGTTGCTACTGGTGATACTTTAGACTTAGGTGGTAAAACTTTGGCATTCGTTGAGGCTCCAATGCTTCATTGGCCAGATAGTATGTTTACTATGTATATGGAAGAGGGAATCCTATTTTCTAATGATGCATTTGGTCAACATATTTGTTTAAGTGAAAGATATGATCATGAAATTGATGAATATATTTTAATGGAATCAGCTCAAAAATTTTATGCTAATTTAATAACACCATCTTCAATGATGTATATGAATAAATTAAAAGAGATTACTGATTTAGGAATAGCTGAAAAAATTAAGATGATTGCTCCATCACATGGTCAAATATGGACAAATCCTGAAAAAATTATCAATCAATATGTTGATTGGGCTACTGGTAAATGTAAGGATAAAGTTACTTTTGTTTATGATACAATGCATCATTCAACACAAAAAATGGCTCATGTAATGGCTGAAGGAGTCATGTCTGAAGGTGTTGAAGTAAAAATGTACTTCTTACATGAAGATAATAGAAGTGATGCAGTCACAGATATATTAGATAGTAAAGCTGTTTTTATTGGTTCTCCTACAATAATGAATAACCCATATCCAAGTTTAGGAGATATTGTTTATTATTTAACAGCATTAAACTTCAAAGCTACTACTTATACTAAAAAAGCAGTTCTTTTTGGATCAAAAGGATGGGGTGGAGGAGCTAATAATAAACTAGCTACTGATTTAGAATCTGCAGGATTTGACATTGCTGAAACTTATGATACAATTTATATTCCTAATAGTGATGTCTATGATGACTGTTATGAAATTGGTAAGAAAATAGCTAAAGAAATAAAAGATAATTAAACTTATTTTACATGATTTTTAAATATTTGTAGAATAAGTTAAAATTATATTTTTTATTTAATTTTTTTATTTTAGTTGATTACCTAATATTTTTTAATTAATTTCAATATCTATATATAAATAAAACATGCATTTATATGAAAAGTTTGGTAACACACTTAATAGAAACGATAGTTTAATGAATGATTGGTTACTTTATATATTAATGGTTTATTTATTAATTTTTTTTTGATTATGGAAATATGATATTTTTATATCATCCAAAATGTTAAAATAACAATATAAACACTAAAATAAGAAAAATACAAAATAACATAATGATTAATAGAATATTTAGCACTTAAAATCATAAAAAACACAAGTTAATAAAAAACTTTTTACAAAATCTATATTCGAAAGCTTTTTATATTACTTTAAACCCAGTTATATATATTAGTCTACTTTTGACTGTAAAGTCTTTTATTTTAATTAATTTATTTAGGTGAAACTATGGCAAACGTTAATCAACCAATTTTTATATTACCGGAAGATACAAAAAGATTTAAGGGAAAAGATGCATTAAGTATGAATATTAATGCTACTAAAACATTAGCAGGTATTATTAGGACTACTCTTGGTCCAAAGGGTATGGATAAAATGGTTACTGATTCATTAGGTGATATTATTTTAACTAATGATGGTGCAACTATTTTAAGAGAAATGGATATTACTCAACCTGCTGCTAGAATGCTTGTTGAAATAGCTAAAAAACAAGAAGATATTGTAGGTGATGGAACAACTTCTGTAGTTGTAATAGCTGGAGAATTATTATCTAAAGCAGAAGAATTATTAAATGAAGGTTATGCTACACCATTAGTTATTAAAGGATTCAGAGATGCACTTGCAAAATCTTTAGAAATTTTAAATAATATTTCTATTAATGAAAGCGATAGGGATACTTTGAAAAAAATAGCTATTACTGCGATTACAGGTAAAGGTGCTGAATTTGAGAAGGATTTACTTTCAGATTTAATTGTTGATGCAGCTATTAAAGTGGAAGAAAATGGTGATATTGATAAAGATAATATTAACATTCAAAGAATTTCAGGAGGAGCTGTTGATGATTCTTTTATTGTTGATGGTTTAATAATTGATAAATCTCCTATTTCTAAAAATGTTCCAAGAGATATTGAAAATGCAAAAATAGCTATTTTAAAATATCCTCTTGAATTTAAAAAGACTAATACTGAGTCTAAGATTAAAATAACTGATCCGTCTCAAATGCAAGCTTTCATTGATAATGAACAAGAAATGCTTAAAGATTTAACTGATAAAGTTATTGATTCTGGTGCTGATGTTTTATTCTGTCAAAAAGGTATTGATGAAACTGCAGAAAATACTTTAAGAAGAGCAGGTATTGTTTCTTATAAGAGAGTTCGTGGAACTGATATTAAAAGAATTTCTAAAGCTACTGGTGCTAAATTAGTTTCTGATATTGAAGATTTAGATAAACAAAGTCTTGGTGAAGTTGGTCATTTCTACATTGAAAAAATATTCGATCATGAAGTAACATTCCTTGAAGAGTGTGATAATCCTAAGGCTACATCTATAATTTTAAGAGGTAGTACTCGTCATGTTACAGAAGAAGTAAAAAGAGCTTTAGATGATGCATTGGGTGTTGTTGCTACAACAATTGAAGATGGTAAAATTCTTGTTGGTGGGGGAGCTTGTGAAATCCAACTTATTAAAGAACTTAAAAATTATGCTGAATCAGTTAGTGGTAAAGAACAAATAGCTATTTTAGCTTTTGCTGATGCATTTGAAGTTATTCCAAAAACTTTAGCTGAAAATGCAGGTTTGGATACTATTGAAATGGTTGCTAATCTAAAAGCAGCTAATGAAAACTCTAAATTTATGGGTTTAAATGTTTATGAAGGCAAAATAATTGATATGAAATCTGCTGGTGTTTTAGAACCATTAAAAGTTAAAATACAAGCTATTCGTTCTGCTTGTGAAGCTTGTGAAATGATTTTAAGAATTGATGATATGATTGCTGCAAGAGGGGCATTAGAAGCTACTGGAACTGATGATTCTGGTAATGATGATAGTGGTATGCCTCCAATGGATGAAATGGGTGGAGGAATGCCTGGTGGAATGCCTGGTGGAATGGGTGGAATGCCACCTATGATGTAATTTTTTTAAATTCATCATTCATTCTTATTTTAAATATATTCTATTTTTAATTTTTATTTTAATTATAGACTTTTTTATTGATTGTTTTTTATTAGAATAAGATAAATTCATTTTTATTTTGGATAAAACAATTAAATTTATTCTTTTTTTTACTTTTTATTCAAACTTTGTTCTTTAATTATATTTACACTATTTTTTATCTTTTTATGCTTAATACTAAAATATTTAAAGTTTATTTTTTAAAAACTATATGTTTTATGTAGTTATTCATTAAATATAATCTTTTTAATACACTATTCTATATAAAAAGCTTTATATACACTTTTAGATAATATATAAATATGTACATGGGGAAAAATAATTTTTCATGTTTTTTATTTTGTGGAGGTTAAAATATTATTAAGAAAAATATAGCATTATTTGCATTTGTTTTACTTATTTTCTTTTCGTCTTTAAGTGCAACTTTTGCAATTGATAATAATGAATCTTTAAATTCATTAGATCAAAGTGATTTTGAATCTTCAGATTTAATTTCTACTAATAATGCTAATAATGTTATTAATCAAAATGAAAATTTTGCTAATTCAACTAATTCTGTTTCATCAGATATTAATGATGATGTAATATCAAAAAACTTATATGAATCAAATTATGTTTCTGTAAGTAGTGATGTAATTTCTAAGTTAAATTATGATTCTTCAGATGATGATGTTGATAGTAATGTAATTGGTGAATCTAATGTTTCTCTTAATAGTGATGTAATTGGTGAATCAAATGCCTCAGATGATGATTCTGATAGTGATGTAATTGGTGAATCTAATTATGTTCTTTCAAATGTCAATGTAGTTGCTGAAGCAAATCAGGCTTCTTCAAAAATTGATACAAAGATAGATTCTTCTGATGTTGAAATTTTTTATAAAAATGGAACAAGATTTTCTATTTTATTAAAAGATAAAAATGGTGCGATTTTACCAAATCAAAATGTTGTTTTCACTGTTAATGGTAACAATTATGAAAAATCAACTGATAAATCTGGTTATGCAAGTATTGCTATCAATTTAAATCCAGGTATATATGATATTAGAATAACATTTAAAGAGAATGATCTTTATAATGAATCTAGTGTTTTAAATAAGATTACAGTTAAAAAAACTATTGATGCTAAGGATGTAATCAAATATTATTTAAATGGTACTCAATTTTATGCTACTTTTTTAGATGGTAATGGTAATCCTTTAAGTAATCGTAATGTTACTTTTAATATTAATGGTGTTTTTTACACTAGAGCAACTGATTCTAATGGTGTTGCAAACTTAAACATTAATTTAAATCCAAATGAATATATTCTTACGGCTATTCATCCCGATACTGAGTATTTTTATTCAAATAATATAAAAGTACTTCCAACTATTTTAAGTGAAGATATTGTTAAAGGCTATTTAGAAGATAAACAATTTTATGCTACTTTTTTAGATGGTAATGGTAATCCTTTAAGTAATCGTGATGTTACTTTTAATATTAATGGTGTTTTTTACACTAGAGCAACTGATTCTAATGGTGTTGCAAAGTTAAATATTAATTTAAATCCAAATGAATATATTTTGACTGCTTTAAATCCTGTTGATAATTTGCAAAGAAGCTATAAAATAACTGTTCTTTCAATTCCTAACTTTTCTATAATTAATTCTAATTTTATTGAAGGTAAAAACAATAGTTTTGAATTAAGTTTAAAAGTTAATGATGTCTCTATAATTAACCAAGAGATTAAATTTACAATTAATGGTGTTTCATATATTAGAAAAACTAATGAATTAGGAGTAGCTTCCTTATCTATTAATTTAATTCCTGGAACTTATGATATTTATTATAGTTTCCAAGGGAATTCTAAAGTTAAGGGAATTAATGGTTCTACCCAAATTAATGTTCTTGCTGATATATCTCCAGTTAACACTCAAGTTAATGCTTATTGGTTATTTGGTGGAGACATGAAAAAAGTTGACCTTGCTCAACTAAGTTCTAATGGTGTAAATACTGTATTCTTAAACTTCTATGCAATTTCTGCACATGGTAAAAGTAGTGTGGAATCATGGATAGCTACTGCAGCTACACATAATATAAAAGTCCATATTTGGATGCAAGCTTTTTATGAAAGTGGATGGATTTTACCTGTAAAAAGTGATGGTACTTATAACCAAGAAATCTTTGATAAAAAAGTCAAGGAAGCTATTTCTTATGCTAATATTAAAGGTTTATCTGGTATACATATAGATTATTTAAGATTTAATGGAAATGCTTATAAGTATTCTAATGGTATTGAAGCTATTAATGAATTCGCTAAAATGATTTCTGAAGAAATTAAAAAAGTTAATCCTAATTTAATCTTATCTGCAGCGGTAATGCCTGAGACAACTTCAAATCCTACTCATTATGGTCAGGATGTTTCTGTTTTAGGTAAATATTTAGATGTAATTGTTCCTATGATTTATAAAGGTAATTACAATGCAGACACTTCATGGATTTCTAAAACTACTAATTGGTTTGTAGCTAATTCTGCAGGAGCTCAAGTTTGGGTAGGTTTACAAGGATATGTTTCTGATTGGGATGATAAATTTTTATCTCATTCTGAATTATCTAATGATGCCCAAACTGCTTATGATGCAGGAGCATATGGTGTTAGTATTTTCAGATTTGGTGCAAGTAATATTATTAATTTTAATAATATCAAAATCCCTTCTAATCCAGAAGATGGCGTTGTTGGAGAATCTGTTTCTTCACAGGATATTATTAAAGCAGCTTCTGAATTAAAGACACATATAGAAAAAAATGGAATATTGCCTGTTTCTATTTCTGTTAATGGAAAAATCATTTCAGTTTCTGAATTTTTATATTTAATGGCTAAGGTAATTGCTAATTATGAATCTGGTAATAAAAACTTTGGTATTGTTTTAGTTTCTGCACCTGATGATTCTAAAGGAGACAAAATTCTTAGTCAACTTAATAAAAAAGATTATTTAACTGTTGCTTCAGAAATTATTAGAATTGTAGATTCAAATAAAAAAGCACCTACTAATGTAACTAGTCCTATTGGAAATATTCAATACAACACTTTAGTTTATTCATTTTCCAAAATTTTAAACTTCATTGGGTCTTCAAATTCTTTACCTAACTATGTTTATACTACAGATTTATTAGATAATTATATGCTTACTGTCACTATGAAACCTAGTGCTTCAAATTTAAATGGTCAATATCAATCTATTTATTACACTACTACTTGGCTTAATCATTGCCCTAATTGTGGATATTATGGTACTTTATTAATTAATCCTAAAGGTGTTCCTGAAGGAGAATTAACTTGTGCCTGTTGTGATTCTGATTATTGTGGTGTTTCTGGATTTGAAAAAATTCATAGTGCTGATCGTAAATCTTTAACTAAAATTAGTTCTGAAGGTACTAATCAAGTTGGAAGTTCTGGTGATTCTTTTGCTATCAATGATATTTTAGATATGTCAGTTCGTTTGAAAAATTATATTTCTTCTAATGATAGATTACCAAATTATGTAACTCTTAAAGATAAACAATATTCTATGGCAGAAGCATTATATTTAATGACTTCTGCAACTTTGAATATTAATAATGGTAATTTTTCAAATATTAAAGCTATTAATGCTTCTGATGCTCCAAGTCCTGAAGGAGATCTTATTAATTCTAATCTCAATAAGACAAATTATCTTGATCTTGCAAATAGGATTATGAATTTTATTAAAACAAATGGTTATGCTCCTAATTTTGCTTCTAGCTCTATTGGTAAAGTTATATTTTCTGAATTAGTTGATTCTTATTCAAGAATATTATCATATTATAAAGATAATGATAATAATTTACCAGCTCAGGTAGCTATAAAATATTCTGGAGGATCTAGTAAATCTATATCTGATTTAGCTAAATCTTTAACAAAAGATCTTACATCTGATTTAGAAAAAGCTACTGCTTTATTTAATTATGTTAGAGATAAGATAGGTTATAGCTATTATGAAAATACTAGAAAAGGAGCTGAAGGTACTTTACTTTCTGGTTCTGCTAATTGTTGTGATATGTCTCATTTATTAGTAGCTCTTGCAAGATCTAGTGGATTAACAGTTAATTATGCTCATGGAAAATGTCAGTTTAGCACTTTTAGTGTTGGGCATGTATGGGTTGAATTCACAATAGGTGGTAAAACTTATTCTGCTGATCCTTCTAGTGCTAGAAATTCATTTGGTTCTATTAAAAGTTGGAGTCTTATAACTTTTTATAATCGTCATGAGACTTTACCATTCTAAATTTTTAATTTTTTTCTTTTTCTTTTATTTTTATTTTCTATTAAACTAATTATATTTTCATCTAATTTTTAGGCATGACAAACTTATTATATGAATAAATATTAATATGAATAAGTAGTATATATATTAATTAATTCTATTTTGAGGAAAAAATATGGCAAAAGAATTAAGTGAAAATATTGAAGAATATTTAGAAGTTCTTTATCGTGAAGGTAGCAATAAGGAACAAGTTTCAACCACTACCATATCTAAAAATTTAGGGATAGCTCCAGGTAGTGTTACTCAAATGCTTAAAAAATTAGAGTCTTTAGGTTATATTGAGTATGTTCCCTATAAAGGAGCTATTTTAACAGATTCTGGAATGAAAATAGCTCAAAAAATCACCCGAAAACACAGGATTCTAGAAAAATTTTTAGCTGAGATTTTAAATATTAAAAAAGAGAATATTCATGAACAAGCTTGTGAAATGGAACATTCATTATCTGATGAAGCTGAAAGAGCTTTATGTCATTTGTTACAACACCCTGATTTATGTCCTACTGATAATATTATTCCTGCTTGTGATTTAGATTTTAAAAATTGTGATGAATGTGACTCTACCCACGATTTTGAGGATATAGATAATAGAAAATACTCATTATTATCGTTGACTGAATTAAATGAGAATTCCAATGGAGAGGTCTTTTTTATTAGAGGTGAAAAAGGATCTATTTCTAAAATTCATGAGCTAGGTATTGATATTGGAACAGATATTACCTCAAAAACGTCTAATACTTCACGTTCTAATAATATTAGGGTTTTAAAGGATAATATGGATGAAGTTAAGATTCCTCTTGATTTAGCTCATAATATTTTTGTTAAAGTTTCAGAATAGTTTTTTTTTAATTAGATTTATTAGTTATTAGGATTATATATAAAATGTAATTCTTATTTCATTATTTTTTTTAGGTGATTTAGTGAAAGGTATTTTAAATGATGATGTTATAACAATTTTTATTGAAGAAGGAAGTAAAAAACCAATTTCTTTAAATCAAAAAAGTTTTTTTGGTAAATTACATGATGATTTTTTAGAGCTTTCTTTAATTGAAGCATCTTATTTAATGGAGAAAGGACGTCTAGACATTTATGAAAATGATGAAAAATGTGAATTTAAGTATATTCTTAATTTAATTAAAGAAAAAGACAGTTATGGTAAATATATCGTTTATAAGGATCTTAAAGATAGGGGATATATTATTAGAACTGGTTTTAAATATGGTGCAGAATTTAGATTATATGATAGGGGAAGCCAGCCTGGTGATGGTCATTCTGATTACTTAGTTAAAGTATTCTTTGAAGATAATAATATTCCAGTTATGGACTTTGCAAGTTATGTCAGAGTTTCTCATGGTGTAAATAAAAATTTTCTTTTAGCTGTTGTTGATGAAGATTTAGATATTACTTACTATAACATCGAATGGACTAGACCATAATCTCTTTTAAATTAAAAGAATGATTAATATTATCATATTTAAAATATTTTCTATTAGAATTATTTTATATAATTTCTAAAATTAAAACTCTTATTGAAAAAAGGTGATTATTTGATTGACCCATGGGCATCATCAACTGTTGATTATGATAAATTAGTAAATCAATTTGGAATAAAAAAATTTTCAGAAATTTTACCTCAAATTATAAATCCTGGAAGATTAATGAGAAGAGGTGTTGTATTTGGTCATAGAGATTTTGAGAAAATAAACAATTTAATTAATACTGATAAAGAATTTACAGTAGTTACAGGTATGATGCCAAGTGGTCAAATGCATATTGGTCATAAAATGGTTGTAGATCAATTAAAATGGTATTTGGATAAAGGAGCTATTTTGTCATTACCAATTGCAGATATGGAATCATATGCTGCAAGAGGTATAAATTTTGAAACTGCAAAAGATATAGCTATTAATGAATACTTAAGTAATTACATTGCTTTAGGTTTAGATTTGAATCATAAAAATGTTAATGTTTATCTTCAATCTCAAAATGAACTTCTAAAAGATTTAACATTTAAATTATCTAAAAAAACCAATTTTAATGAACTTAAATCTATTTATGGATTTAGTCCATCTACAAATTTTGCACATTTATATGCTCCTCTTATTCAAGTTGCAGATATTTTATTTCCTCAAATTGAAGAAATGGGTGGGCCAAAAAGAGTTGTTGTTCCTGTTGGTATTGATCAAGACCCTCATATCAGACTTACAAGAGATATTGCAGAAAAAATGAATGATGATTTAAGTTTTATTTCTCCTTCATCAACTTATCATAGATTTTTAACTGGTTTAACTGGTGATAAAATGTCAAGTAGTAAACCAAAAACTGCAATATATTTAAATGAAAGTCCAGAAATTGCAGAGAAAAAAGTTAAAACTGCAAAAACTGGTGGTCGTGAAAGTTTAGAAGAACAAAAAAAATTAGGTGGTAATCCTGATCAATGTGTTGTTTATGAGATGTTAGTTTATCATTTAATTGATGATGATAAAGAACTTAAAAAAATCTATGATTCTTGTAAAGATGGTAGTCTTTTATGTGGTGAATGTAAAGGAAGAACAAGTGAATTAATGAAGAAATTATTTGAAGATTTATCTAAAAAACAAGAAGATTCTAGAGAAATAGCTAAAAATTTGATTTAAGTGATGTGATGGGGAATAAACTTATTGATTCATGTTATAATGAGATAAAAGAAGCTTTCATTTTAAACAAAATCTTAATAGCTATTAGCTCTTTTATGTTTTTTATTCCTTTAATTATTGGTTTTATTTTTTCTTCTAATATTAGTTCTTTTTTACAAGCAACTGTTGATAAATTGTCTAGAGATGTTAAAGATGGAACAATTCAATTTAATTTTCAAACAATTTTTTTAAATAATATTTCTATTGTTATTAGAGAATATTTCATCGGAATATTCTTTCTCATATACACAAGTTTTATTTTAATTTATAATGGTTTATTTGTAGGATATTATTTAGGTACAAGTGATAATTTATTTAAATCTCTTGTTTTAATCATTCCACATGGAATATTTGAATTTTTTTCTATTATTATAGGTGGAGTTTCTGGGTTTTTATTAGGTATTTTTATATTAAAGTTGATTTATAATATAATATATCCAAAAAAAGATAAATTATCCATAAGTGATAGGATAATTTTTTCAATTGAAGAAAATTTTATCAAATTTAAGCATTCGCTAATATTTTTTACAATCTCCTGTATAAGTATGTTAATAGCTGTATTTATTGAAGTTTATTTTACTATTTATATTGGAGATTTTATATTTAACTTATTTAAGTGATTTTATGATACGTTGTGTTGTTTGCGGAGAAGAATATAATAACGATGAAATAATTTATACATGTACTAATTGTGGTTCTGTTTTAGAACTTGTTAATGATGTTGATGTTTCTAAAAATATTTTTGAAAATAGAAAAGATACTTTATGGAAATATAAAGAGCTTATTCCTGTTAATGAAGATAAAATTGTTACTATTGGGGAAGGTGGAACTCCTTTTTGTAAATGTGATAAATTAGGAGAAGAATTAGGTGTTGAATTATTTGTTAAAGTTGAAGGATCTAATCCTACTGGTAGCTTTAAAGATAGGGGAATGACTGTTGGTATGACTAAAGCAATGGATTTAGGTGTGGATACTGTAGGTTGTGCTTCAACTGGAAATACTTCTGCTTCTCTTGCAGCATATGCAGCAAGAGCTGGGCTTAGATGTATTGTATTTTTACCTTCAGGGAAAGTAGCTTTGGGAAAACTTGCACAAGCAATGTTTCATGGAGCTGAAGTTGTTTCACTTAGGGGTAATTTCGATGAAGCATTAGAAGCTATGACTAGCTTAGCTTTGGAAAAACATCTTTATCTTCTAAATTCAATTAATCCTTTTAGATTAGAAGGACAAAAAACTATTGGTTATGAAATCGCACAAGATCTTGAATGGAAATCACCTGATAGGATTATTTTACCTGTTGGTAATGCAGGAAATATTTCAGCTATTTGGAAAGGTATAAGTGAATTTTATGATATGGGTTTTATTGATTCTAAACCTATGATGACTGGTATTCAAGCTGAAGGTGCATGTCCTATTACAAATGCATTTAGAAAAAAATCTATGGAAATAGATCCTGTTGAAAATCCTGAAACAATAGCTACTGCAATAAGAATTGGTTCTCCAGTTAGTTATACAAAAGCATTAAATGCAATCTATGATTCCAATGGATACTCACAAACTGTTAGTGATGAAGAAATTTTAGCAGCTCAAAAATTACTAGCTCAAAAAGAAGGTATTGGTGTTGAACCAGCATCTGCTGCATCAATTGCAGGCCTTAGAAAATTAAAAGATGAGGGTGTAATTGATAAAGGGGAACAAATTGTTTGTGTAGTTACTGGTCATTTACTTAAAGATCCAAATACAGCTATTGAAGCTTCAACAGAACCAGTAGAACTTGATGCAGATATTAATAAATTAAAAGAATTACTTTTAAATAAATAATCACCTTTTTTTACTTTTTTTACTTTTTTGATTAATATTTTTTTAATGTTTTAAAATTTAAGGGTTTTTAATCGTTTTCTTTTCTTGTATCTTATAAGTTTATATTTTATATTAATCATTTTTATTTTTAAAATTTATAGCTATTTTGATTTACAGTTTTAATATTAAAAATTATTTGTCATAATTAAAACATAACCTATATTGATTGTATATATCATCAAAAATTAAGGTTATAAAATCAATATATTTATATATAATGAACAATACATTTAGTATTACAAGTTATGAGGTGTTAATTATGGAATTACCAATCGCTCCTGTAGGGAGAATTTTAAAAAATGCTGGTGCAAAAAGAGTAAGTGATGATGCTAAAATTGAATTAGCAGAAGCTATCGAAGAATGTGGAAATGATATGGCTAATAAAGCTGTTGGATTTGCACGTCACGCTGGTAGAAAAACTGTTAAAGCTGAAGATGTTAAATTAGCTGCTAAAACTGAATAATTTTACTAATTTAGCTTTAATTTTAATTATTTAGTAAAGTTTACTTTAAACTTTACTAATAATACTTTTTATTTTATTATTTTTTTTTAATTTAATATACTATTTTTCATTAACTTTATAAACAATAAATTATATACTTAATAATGTCTAGTTCTCTAGAATTATTTCATTAATTACTAAATTTTTATTTTTAGCATAGCTAAATAATATCAAAATTCAGAAATATTTGTATTGAAAGTTTAACTCCTCTTTTTTAAAACATGGAGTTATATTTAGTGATATATGATTATATTCAAGAATTAGTAGATAACTAATTATTTAAATTATATAATTAGTGTAATTACTGTTTAAGTAATTATTTATATTATAGCTATTATTGTAGTTATAATATTTGCCGATGGATGGCACAGCCAGATGAAAAAGGAGGTAAATAAAATGGCAAAAGTTTATGTAAAATTTGATACACCTGAAGAATTAGCTGATCAGGTAGAAGAAGCATTAGAAGTAGCGAAACGTACCGGTAAGGTGGCAAAAGGAACCAATGAGGTTACTAAATTTATTGAAAGAGGAGACGCAGCTCTTGTTGTAATAGCTGAAGATGTTGATCCTGAAGAAATTGTAGCTCATATTCCAGTTCTTGCTGAAGAAAAGGAAATTCCATTTGCATATTTAGCAACTAAAGAAAAAGTTGGTGGAGCTGCTGGTTTAAGTGTTGGTACTGCTTCTGCTTGTATAGTTAATGCTGGAGACGCTGAAGAATCAGTGAATGAAATTGTTGAAAAGGTCGCAGAACTTAAAGATTAATCATTTGATTAATTCTATAAGGTGATTTAGATGGAAGAAGGAACTCCAGCTGAAGTTATTGAAGTTCTTAAAAGAACTGGAATGACTGGTGAGGTAATGCAAATTAAATGCAGAATCCTCGATGGAAGAGATAAAGGTAGAATATTAACAAGAAACATCATGGGTCCTGTTAGAGAAGGCGATGTTTTAATGTTACTTGATACTATTAGGGAAGCTAAGGAAATTAAAACTCCTTAATCTAATATAGAAGGTGTACGTACATGAGAACTTGTTCATTCTGCAGTAAAGAAATAGATGAAGGTACTGGAAAAATGTATGTCAAAAAAGACGGATCTATCTATTTCTTTTGTGGCAGTAAATGTGAAAAAAACATGATTCAACTTGGTAGGGTTCCAAGGAAAGTTAAATGGGTTAAACAATGATTGAAAAAAGTTTTGTAATGATGAAACCTGATGCTGTTGCAAGACGTCTTATGGGTAAAGTTTTAAACAGATTTGAAGAAAAAGGTCTTAAAATCGTAGCTATGAAGATGATACACATTGATGAAAGCTTAGCTAAAACTCATTATGGCGAACACAGTGACAAACCATTTTTCAATGATTTAGTATCATATATTACTTCATCACCATCACTTGCTATGGTTATTGAAGGTGATGATGCTATTAGTTTAATTAGAAAAATTGTAGGTGCTACAAATCCAAAAGAAGCAGATCTTGGAACTATTAGAGGGGATTTTGCTATGGATACTGGAAGAAATATTATTCATGCTTCTGATGCTCCTGAATCTGCAGAAAGAGAAATTAATCTTTTTTTTAAAGATGATGAAATTTGTGAATATGAAATAACAGACAATATTTGGCTTTATGAATAGATATTATGAAAATTAGATCTCCGATTGTATCAGTTTTAGGTCATGTAGACCATGGTAAAACTTCATTACTAGATTTTATTAGGGGAAGTACAATTGCTGATAAAGAAGCAGGTGGTATTACTCAACATATAGGTGCTACTGAAATACCTATAGATACTATTAATAATATTTGTGGAGATTTTATTGAGAAATTAACTATTAAAGATACAATTCCTGGACTATTCTTTATTGATACTCCTGGTCATGCAGCATTCACTACTTTAAGAAAACGTGGTGGTGCATTAGCTGATTTAGCTATTTTAATAGTGGATATGAACGAAGGATTTAAACCTCAAACATATGAGGCACTAAATATATTAAAACTATATAAAACTCCTTTTATTGTTGCAGCTAATAAAGTAGATAAAATTTTTGGATGGGAATCTAAGACAAATGCTTCATTTAATGAAACATTTCAAAATCAAGCTAAAAATGTTAAACAAGACCTTGATAATAAAATTTATGAATTAGTGGGAACACTACATAAAGAAGGATTCCAATCTGAAAGATTTGATCGAATTAGTGATTTTTCAACACAGATTAGTATTATACCTATTAGTGCAAAAACTGGTGAAGGGATTATAGAATTAATAGCTATGCTTCTTGGTCTAGCTCAAGAATATCTAACTGAACAATTACAAATTCAAGAAGATGCTCCAGCAAAAGGAACAGTTTTAGAAGTTAAAGAAGAAACTGGTTTAGGAATGACAATTGATACGATTATTTATGATGGAGTTCTCCGAAATAATGATGAAATTGCCTTAATGGTTTCTTCAGATGATGTTTTAACTACTAAAATAAGGTCTATTTTAAAACCTTTACCTCTTGAAGAAATGAGAGATTCTAAAAAGAAATTCAAAAAAGTTAAAGAAGTTGTTGCAGCTGCAGGAATCAAAATTGCTGCTCCAAACTTAGATAATGTTATTTCTGGTTCACCACTTAGAGTTTTAAATAATAAAGACGATTCAGAAAATGAAATTCTAAAAGAAATAGAAGATTTAACAATTGAAACAGATGATGAAGGAATTTTAGTTAAAGCTGATACTTTAGGTTCTCTTGAAGCTATGGTTAAATTGCTTCATGAATTAAATATTCCTATTCGTTCTGCAGAAATTGGTGATGTAAATCGTCGAGATATTATAAACTCTACTATAGCTCAAAAAGAAAATGAGCTTCATGGAGCAATTATTGCTTATAATGTAAAAGTCCATCCTAAATGTGAAGAAGAGTTATCTACTTCAAATATTCGTCTTTTTTCAGGTGAAGTAATTTATAAAATTGTTGAGGAATATGAAGAATGGATTAATGAAATTGAAGAAGCTAATAAAAAATCAGTTTATGAAAATATTGTTAAACCAGGTAAATTTATGGTTTTACCAAAATTAATTTTCCGTCAAAGTAAACCTTCAATAGTTGGTATTGAAGTATTAAGTGGTACTGTTAAACAAAATCAAAAAATTATTAATTCTAATGGTGATGTTGTAGGCACAGTTATTAGTATGGAAGATAAAGGGGAAACATTACCTTCAATATCTCGTGGTGAACGTGTAGCTATGGCTATTAAAGATGCTATTGTAGGTAAACATTTTGATGAAAGTGATGAGCTTTATGTTGATATTCCTGAAAATCATTTTAAATATATTGAACGTGAATTGAAAGATAAATTAAGTGAAGATGAATTTGAAACTCTTCATAAATTTTTAGAAATAAAACAAAAAATAGACCCCGAATGGGGTGTTTTTGGACTTTTTGAATAATTATTATAAATAAAAATTAAAGGAGGAAAGTATCATGGTATTTAAAGTTGTTGTCTCTGATAAGGAAGAAAGCCATCAAATAGAATTTGATGATGCTAATAAAAAAATTATTGGATTATCTATTGGAGATGATTTTGATGGTGGAATCATCGGTTTAGATGGTTATGATTTAAAAATCACTGGTGGTAGTGATAAAAATGGTTTTACTATGAGAAAAGATGTCTTTGGTTCTGGAAGAATTAAGAGTTTATTAACCGATGGCGTTGGTTATAAACCTAAATCTAAAGGTACTAAAAGACGTAAAACTGTTAGAGGGAAAACTATTTCTGATGATATAGTTCAAATTAATACTGTTGTTGTATCAGCAGGTAATAAAAAAATAGCTGATATTTTGAATACTGAAGATGAAGAGGAAGAATAGTATTCTACTCTCTTCAATCTTATAAATTTAAAAAGGTGTAATCTGTGAAAGTACAATCTGATGTAAACATTGGTTTAGTAGGTCATGTAGACCATGGTAAGACAACTCTTACTAAAGCTTTATCAGGAATCTGGACAGATACCCATAGTGAAGAAACAAAAAGAGGAATTTCTATTCGTTTAGGCTATGCTGATATCGAATTTAGGAAATGTGAAGATTGTGAAGAGCCTTTATGTTATACTACATCTGAAATTTGTGAAAACTGTGGTAAAAAAACTGAGTTATTGAGGAAAGTGTCTTTTGTTGATGCTCCTGGACATGAAACTTTAATGGCAACTATGCTCTCTGGAGCTGCTATAATGGATGGTGCAGTTTTAGTTATAGCTGCAAATGAATATTGTCCTCAACCTCAAACTAAAGAACACTTAATGGCACTTGATGTTATTGGCGTTAAAGATGTTATTGTTGTTCAAAATAAAATTGATATTGTTTCAAAAGAAAGAGCTATTGAAAGTTATAATGAAATTAAAGAATTTGTTAAAGGTACTTGTGCAGAAGATGCTCCAATTATACCAGTTTCTGCTCAACAAGGTGCAAATATCGATATATTAATAGATGCTATTAATAAAAAGATTAAAACTCCTAAACGTAGTTTAAGAAAATCACCTTTAATGCATGTTGCAAGATCTTTTGATATTAATAAACCTGGTTCATCTCCTGATTCTATTAAAGGAGGGGTTATTGGTGGAACTTTAGTTCAAGGTAATCTTAAAGTAGGAAGTACTATTGAAATTCGCCCAGGTATTAATAATAATGATGAATGGATTGGTTTAAAATCTGAAATTATTGGTTTAAATGCTAATGGTGAAGATGTTGATAAAGTTGGTCCTGGTGGTTTAATTGGTGTAGCTACTAAATTAGATCCATCTTTAACTAAAGCAGATTCTTTATCTGGATCTGTAGCTGGAAAAGTTGGCTCACTTCCTGATGTTCTCCATAGTTTTGATATGGAAGCACATTTACTTGATCGTGTTGTGGGAACTAAAGAAGAAAAGGATGTTGCTCCTATAAAACTTAAAGAACAGTTAATGATTAATTGTGGAACTACAACAACAGTGGGTGTTGTTAGTTCAACTAAGAAAAATAAAATTAATGTTAAACTTAAACTACCTGTCTGTGCTGATAAAGGAGATAGGATTGCTTTGAGTCGTCGTGTTGGAGCTCGATGGAGATTAATTGGTTATGGTATTATTCTTTAATTAATGGGATAAAATGGAATCTAATGAAGTAGTTATAGATACAAATTTTTCATGATTCCCTTTCAGTTCAATGTTGATATTATTGATGAACTTGAAAAAGCTTTTCCGTCTTATAATTTGGTAACTCCTCTATTTGTAATTGATGAGTTAAAAGGATTAAAAAATAATAAGAAAAGTAAAATTAGGGTAAATGCTAGCTTAGCTCTTAAGATTGCAAACTCTTCTAAGATTGAAATTAAAAATATTCCACTAAATAAAAATGAATCTGTTGATGATGCTTTAATTAGAGTTTCAAAAGTCTTAGCTACTAATGATATTGATCTAAAAAAACGTGCAAAAGAAAAAGGTATAGTAGTTGCATATTTAAGACAGAAAAGATATATAAATATTGATGGAAAGTTATAATTTATTATAATATTTTATAAAATTTATTAGGTGATTTAAATGAATTTATGGAGTGATCTTGAACCTGGTTCTAATATACCTGATGTAGTTACTGCTGTTATTGAAGTACCTAAAGGATCAAGAAATAAATATGAATATGATAAGGATAATGAAGCCTTTTTATTAGATAGGGTTTTATATTCTCCTGTAATTTACCCTGCTGATTATGGTTTTATTCCTAAATCTACTTATTATGATGGAGATCCGATGGATATTCTTGTTTTAATGGAACAAGCAACTTTTCCAGGATGTATTATTGAAGCACGACCTATTGGAATTATGGGTATGATTGATGGTGGGGATAAAGACTATAAAATATTGTCTGTTCCAGCAGATGATCCTAGATTTGAGGATATAACTGAAATTGATCATGTCCCTAAACATTTATTAAAGGAAATAGAACATTTCTTCAGTATTTATAAAAATCTTGAAGGAAAAGAAGTTGAAGTTTTAGGTTGGAAAGATTCTAAATCTGCTAAAGAAGAATTAATATCTTCTTTAGAAATGTATAAAGATAAATATTAAAATTTGAGGGATAAACTTGTATTACATGACTAAAATTGAAGACACAGTAAGAATTCCACCATATCGTTTTGAAGACCCTCTTGAAGAAGTAGCCATTCAAACATTAAATGAAACATATAATGGTTCATTAGATAAAAATTTAGGGTTACTTGTTAATGTTAATGAAATTGTTGAAATTGGTGATGGTAAGCTTATTATGGGTGATGGTGCTCCATATCATAATGTTGTTTTTAAAGCAATATTTTTTAAGCCAGAACAACAAGAAATTATTGATGGTGAAGTAATTGAAATAGCTGAATTCGGCGCTTTTGTTAGAATTGGTCCTATGGATGGTTTGGTTCATGTTTCTCAAGTCACTGATGATTATATTAACTATGATTCTAAAAGAGGAGCATTAATTGCAAAAGAATCTAATAAATCTTTAGATGAGGGTGATTTAGTTAGATCTAGGATTGTAGCTATTAGTCTTAAAGATAATTCAATTAAAAATACTAAAATTGGTCTTACAATGAGACAAAATGGATTAGGAAGATTTGAATGGATTGAAGAATATAAAAGGAAGGCTAAAAAATGAATGCATGTACTTCTTGTAAAATGTTATCTTCAAAAGAACGTTGCCCTGTTTGTGGTAATCCTACTAGTTCAAATTGGAGTGGCTTGTTAGTTATTACTAATCCTGATGAGTCCGCTGTTGCTAAAGAACTTGGAATAAGTTTAGCTGGTGAATATTGTCTTAGAGTAAGATAAATAAATGAGGTATAATTTTGTATAAAATTAATGATAAAGTAACTCCTCAGGTTAAAGAACCTTTGGGTAATTTATATCCTTACTTTGAAGATGCTATTAATGATATTAAAAATTCTAAATTTTTTATATCTGTAGGTGATGCTACTTTAAATAATTTAATTCAAAATAAAATATATCCTAATTTAAGTATTATAGATAATCTTATTCAAAGAAAAAATCATGATTATAATATTATAAAATCAGAAATGGTTTATAATGCAAAAAACCCTTCAGGATTCATTACTGATGATTTATGGGAAACCATAGAAACTGCCATTAATACAGCTAAGAATGATAATTTTCATCATTTGATCGTTGTTGATGGGGAAGAAGATCTTGCTGTTCTTCCATGTGTTTTATTAGCACCTGAAGATGCTACTATTGCTTATGGGCAACCGAATGAAGGATTAGTCCTTTTTAATGTTTCTGATGTCAAAAATAAAGCAAAAACTATTTTAGATAATTTTACAAAACTTTAAGAGGTTTAAATATGGAAATAGATATTGTTAATCAAAAAGATAATAAAGTATTAAATAGAAATGAAGTTAAATTTGTTTGTAACTATGAAGGGGAAGCTACTCCTAAATTAACTGATGTTAAAAGCAAATTAATAGCTTTATTAAATAGTAAAAAAGATTTAATTGTTATAGATTCACTTCAACCTCACTTTGGTGAAGCTAAAGCTTTAGGATATGCTAAAGTTTATGATTCTAAAGAAGATTTAGAATACATAGAAACTGAAAGTGTTATTGCTAAAAATGCTCAAGAAGAAGCTTCAGAAGAATTAGGTGAAGAAGTTTCAGAAGATGAAGAAAATAGTGAAGAATAAAAGGAGTTTTTAATATGAAAATATCTAGTCTTTATAAAGTAGATGGAGATAAATTAGAAAGAAAAAATCCTATTTGCCCACGTTGTTCAAATGGTGTTTTTTTAGCAGATCATAATAACAGATTATCTTGTGGAAAATGCGGATATACTGAAATGAAAAAGAAATAACTTTTAATAGGTGAGCTGTTTGAATTTAAGAGCTGGTCGGCTTAAAAAGCAAATGAGTGATGAAGCCGCTGATTATACTTCTTCTTTATCATCAGATATGGTGATTTTTGAAGCAGATATAAAATGTAACTTTGCACATGTTCTAATGCTTAAAGAAGAAAAGATTATTGATAATGATATTGCAGATAAAATTTTAGAAGCTTTAGATAAGCTTAAAGAAGAAGGATATGATGCTTTAACTTTTGATAATTCAGTTGAAGATATTCATATGGCTATTGAAAATTATGTTACGGATATTGTTGGTTCTGATGCAGGTTTTATGCATACAGCAAAATCTAGAAACGATCAAGTAGCTACTGATATTCGTTTAGTACTTCGTGATAAAATAACTGATATACAACTTGGTATTTTAGAGTTTATTGAAGGTTTAACTTTATTTGCAAATGAACATTTAGAAACAGTAATGGTTGGTTATACTCATCTTCAACATGCACAACCTATTACAATAGCTCATCATTTAATGGCTTATGCTCAATCATTAAAAAGAGATTATGAACGTTTAAATGATACTTATAAAAGGGTTAATTTAAATCCTTTAGGTTCTGCTGCTATGACTACTACTAGTTTTCCTATTAATAGGCAGTTAACAACTGACTTACTTGGATTTGATGCTTATCTTGAGAATTCTATGGATGGAGTTGCTTCAAGAGATTTTATAAGTGAAACTGTTTTTGATTTGTCTTCTCTTATGACTACTCTTTCTAAAATTTGCGAGGAGTTAATTTTGTGGAGTAGCTATGAATTTGGTGTTGTTCAAATAGCTGATGAATATTCTTCTACATCATCTATAATGCCTCAAAAAAAGAATCCTGATGTTGCTGAACTTGCAAGATCAAAGGCTACAATTGTTAATGGAGAACTAATTAGTATATTAACAATCTTAAAAGCTATTCCTTATACTTATAATAGAGATTTACAAGAAATTACTCCTCATTTATGGAATTCTATTTTTATTAGTGAAGAAACATTAAACATTGTTACAAAAATGCTTTTATCTGTAGAATTTAATAAAGATAGATGTTTAGAACTAGCGGGGAGTAATTTTGCAACTGTTACTGATTTAGCAGATATTATGGTTCGCGAAAAGAAAATACCATTTAGAACTGCTCATAAAATTGTTGGTCGTGTTGTTAATGAGGCAATAGATCAAGACAAAAATATTAATTCTAAATTCATCGATGAAATAGCTATTGATTTAGATTTTGATCCTTTAAATTTAGATGATTCTTTAGTTAAAAAAGTTTTAAATCCTTTAGAAAATGTTAAAATTAGATCTGTTCCTGGTGGTCCTTCTCCAGAAATGGTAAAAATAGCTATATCTAATCTTAATGAATTTTTAGATGAGGAATTTGAAAAAAAAGGTATTTAATTAGTTTTTTCTTTTTGGTTATTTTCCCAATCTTCTTTTATTTCTTTTGATAATTCTTTATCTCCTATAATTATAGGTCCTGTATAATCACAATTTTTACATACCCACATAGACCAATTTTGAGGAATTATCCAGTCAACATCTGTTGATCCACATCTTGGACACATTTTTAAATCCATTTTTATCACTTATAAAAACTCCATATTAAATCTAATGCTTCACCAGATTCTAATGCACCAGTTCTAGTTTCTCTTAAAATTCTTTGAATAGAAAATTTTTTCATATGAGAATATTTCTTGTGAACTTCATATAATAATGGGCATCCAAAACCTTCTATTTTATTTATATTATAATCTGATATAATATTTTTAATTTCTTGTTTTTGACTAATTGTTATAGCTGGAAGGTTTAATCTAGTAATATTTTCTTTCGTTTTAATGGATTGACTTCCTGTTGAAATCATATCTCCATAAATAACTAATGGTATATTATTATCATTTGCATATGTATTTATTGTATTTTCTATTTTTTTAGAACAATTTCCACATGGATGACTTTTACCATTTAATGATTCCCTAATAATATTATCATATTCTATTGGTATATATTTATGTGATACATTTAATTCTTTTGTTAGATTGTTTATATTTTTTTTAAATTGATTTGGTAAAACTATTGTTCCAGGATCAATTGTAATAGCTATTGGATTAAATCCTAAAAATTTAGATAAAATTAATGAGAAATTACTATCTACTCCTCCAGATAAAGCTACACATGTTTTAAAATTACTTGTTTCATTGAAATTATTTTCTTTTATGAAATCTTTTAAATGGAATGTATAAATATTTTCTATTTTGTAGTTTAATAGTTTTTTTAAGTTATTAAAAGGGTTTATATCTAATTTTGTCTTTGATATGAATTGATTTAAATACTTCAAAGATAATTTTAATTTGTACTTTTTTAAAATATAATCTTCATAACTTTCGACATGGATTTGATTAAGATTTAATTCTTCTTTTAATCTTCCAACTACCCATCCACCTTTTCCAATTACAGCAGACTTATCAACACGGTCTTCTCCAATAATCCAAAGTTCATTATTTTTTAAAATGATTTCTTGAATATTTATATCTACTTCATCATGTTGAATTTCGCTTCTAATTTTATTTATACATTCTATTATTGAATTTTTTTTAATTAGCTTCTTATTTCTCATAATTATTCTAATTTTTATTTAAATCATGTTTCACAAATAACAGTTATATTATTATCAATTTTAAACTCCTTTGCATTAAAGACAAATTTTTCATTAAAATCAAGTGTTTCAACATGATTTAACAATACATCGTTTTCTATTAATGATTTTATATCTTCAATGAACTTATTCCAATACAATTGAACTTGGGCATTTTTAAAAGTTTCTTTTGGTAGTTTGTCGCCCCAACTTCCTTCTTGAAGGAATTTTAATTTTCTATTTTCTTTTTCATATTGTACATTCATTTTTATCTCAAAATTAGCTATTCCAGTAATTCTTTGTTTTATAGAATAGTTAATCTCTTCAGGCATATTGTTTTTTCTATTATTTTCAATTAATCTTAAAATAATATTTTCATAACTTTCATTATCACTTCGTGATAGGGCTTTTAATTTTTTTTGGGTTTTGTGCGAAATTTGAATTGTGGTTTTTTTCATATTATCATATATATTTTTAAAACTCATAATATAAGAAACTTTATCAGAGGGCTTTATTTCAAAAATCAATAATAATACAATAATAATATATATAATGTTAAATATATTATACTTATAAATTATTTTAAGTGATTAGTATGGTAAAGTTTTTAGGAATTATGGGGGATAAAGATAATCAAACTGATGATGTTTATTCTTTTAAGAAAGAAGACAATATTCAGTTTGGAGTAGCTTATAAGCGCTTTTCTAAAGCTCCAGTTATTGGAAAAAATTATACTATTCGTTCTAATTCAATAATTTATAATGATGTTGTTATTGGTGACAATTTTAGAACAGGGCACAATGTTGTAATACGTGAAAATACAAATATTGGGGATGATGTTTTAATTGGCACAAATACTATAATTGAAGGAGATTGTGTTATTGGAAACGATGTAAGTATTCAATCAAATGTTTATATTCCTACTAATAGTATTATAGAAGATAATGTTTTTATAGGTCCTTGTGCTTGTTTTACAAATGATAGGTATCCTGTTCGTGTGGATTATGGATTACAAGGACCTCAAATTAGACGAGGTGCTTCTATTGGTGGAAATACTACTTTTCTTTCAAACTTAGAAATAGGTGAAGGATCTATGGTTGCAGCAGGTGCTGTTGTAACAAGAAGTGTACCTCCTTATTATTTAGCTATTGGAACTCCAGCTAGGATTAAACCACTTCCTGATAAGTTTAGAGTACCCAATATGATTTAATTGAGATGATATTTTGACTAAATACAATGTAAGTACCCAATATGATTTAATTGAGATGATATTTTGACTAAATACAAATGTATAGTTTGTGGATTTATTTATGATAGTGAAAAAGGTGATCCTGATAAAGATATTGCACCTGGAACTGAATTTGAAGATCTTCCTGATGACTTTAAATGCCCTCTTTGTGGGGCTGGAAAAGCATTATTTAAAAAAATTGAATAATATAATTTAATGGTGATTATTATGGATAAGTATATATGTATAGTTTGTGGATATGTTTATGATCCTGAAAAAGGTGATCCTGGCAATGGTATTCCTGAAGGAACTGCTTTTGAAGATTTACCTGATGATTGGCTATGCCCATTATGTGGTGTAGGTAAAGATCAATTTAAAAAACAATAATTAAATTTTTTTTAAAGCTCTTTTATCTTTAAAACTAATTCTAATTTTTAATTTTAACTTATTTTTAATTTTATTTATATTTTCTTTTTCTTCTGAAATTATTTCATAGTGAATTTTTTCATCAAATCTTTTATTAATAATATTTACTTTATGATTTCGCAACGCTTGTTCTATTTCTTTAATTTCACTATAATCAAAAATTATTTCATAAACATCATAAAAATCTATTTCAATGATTTCACTATTATTAATAGCTTCTAAAACTGATTTATTATAAGCTCTAACAAGTCCACCTGCTCCTAATTTTATTCCTCCAAAATATCTTGTTACAATAGCTACAATATTATGTAAATTATTTTTTCTAAGTGCATTAATCATTGGTTTACCTGCTGTTCCACTTGGCTCACCATTATCATCATATCCTTCTCCATCATTTACAATATAAGCTGTGCAATTATGTGTTGCATCACTGTATTTAGAGGATATTTCACCTATTATTTTCTTACTTTCTTTTTGTGTTTGTGCAGGATACAATCTACAAATAAATTGAGATTTTTTAATCTTTATTTCGCTTTTAACAGGTTTTTCTATTGTTTTCATATTTTACCATTTTTTTAAAAGAAAATTTATATATTTCAGAATTCATATTATATTTATAAAATAATTTTTTTTGAGGTGAGTAATATGAGTAAAAAAATTGCAAATGTTTTAGTTATTTTTATAGTTTCTATTTTAGCTTTAAGTTGTGCTAATATTTTTGCATTTGTAACTGGTGGAATACTTTTACCTATTGATAACTCTATAAACAATACTGATTCTATAATAAACAATAATTCTTCTGAAGAAGTGATCTATCCTGAAAGTTCATCAAATTATGAGTCAAGTGATAGTTATGATAATTCATATTCCAATTATCAACAAGAAAGTTCTAATGGAGTTCAAGAACAACAATATCAGGAAGAACCAGTAAGACCTGAACCTACTCCAGAACCTACTCCAGAACCTACTCCAGAACCCAGTCCAGAACCTAGTCAAAATTTAAGTATAAAACAATAAAATTTCTTTTTATTAATAATCAGTTTTAAAAGTCTAATAACTTTTCAACATCTAATAACACAGAGTTTATAGCTAGATTAAACAATTGTTCTCCATAAACTTCATCAACATAAACTCCATTGTTTTCAATTTCTTGTGCACCTTCTTCTATACTTGGGTCATTTTCACGAGCTTTAGTAAATCCATATAATCCTACTTCACTATAAACTTTTACATTGGCTTGGTTTTCTAATTCTTCTTCATTTAAAATTCCAAGTACTTTTCCCATTGATAATTCACCACTACCTCCATGAGGACCTTCATTTTGAATTATTGTATTATTAAATATTATGGATAATGAAGTTTCTACTTCAATGTCATATAATTCATTTAATAATGGTACATTACCTCCATGAGCATTTATGATTATAATTTTTTCAATATTTAAAAATTCTTTTGCATAATTTAAAATAGCTATAATATTTTTTTTTAAAGTTTCTAAACTTTCATGTTTGCCATGGTCTATTTCTTTTATTTCATGCGCTGGATATATTACTCCTAAGAATTTAGCACCACTTTCAAGGGATGATTTAAAAGCTATGTAAGATGCAATTTTAGCATCAGTATCTATTGGTAATGCTGGGCCATGATTTTCTAAGTGTGATCCTAAAGCTAGAATTCCAATATTATGTACTTTTTTATTTATTATTTTTCCTGCAGTATATCTTAAATCAGCCATAATATCACTTTAAATCAAAATTCCAAATATTATCTCCAACATAATGTTTTGTTTCAATAGCTTTTCCAATATCATTATTAACCATTTCTGAGCCTGTAATTAAGCTTACACCAATAGCTAATGGTTTTTTATGTGTTTCATCTATTATTAAAACAATATCATCAGGTTCTATATTTTCATCAGCATTAACAATTCCTGGACTCATTATGTCTGCACCATTACTTACAA
Organism: Methanobacteriaceae archaeon; assembly: GCA_020854915.1. GTDB lineage: Archaea > Methanobacteriota > Methanobacteria > Methanobacteriales > Methanobacteriaceae > JAHKLT01. The sequence continues at coordinate 50,151 of JAHKLT010000013.1, forward strand.
ACTTAATAGCTCCCATATCAACAGTTACAGTTTTTCCAGTAAGATTTCCAGATAAAGCAGCTTTTAAAGTGGGGTATGGTTTATCTTCAATTAAAATTATATAAGGTTCATCATCTACTAAAATAAAGGAATTTGGGTCTGCTTCTAAATATTCAACTTTACTATTATCGGATATAATGGAACTATATTCTCCTAATTCTTTTTTTATCTCCTTTATTTTCTTTTTTTTTAAATAATTTCTTTTTCTAATTTTCAATATTAACACCTATAAATTCCCTTTTTAATTTATTATATATTTATATAGTTAATTATCTTTTCTATTTTATTTATTTTTACTAATCATTTGTTATTTAAAAGGATATCTAATAACATTTATATAGTAGTTTTTTCAAAATATTTATATTGATTATTATTGATATAAATTGATATTAGTAATAAATCTAATTTGAAAAACTAATTTTTGTATTTAATTGTTTTTTAATTAAATTACATTTAAATATTATTATATTAGAAAAAAAATAATAAAAATGGTGATATCATGAGCGGACAAGAAAATGTTCAAAGGCCCCTTGATGCTTTAGGAAGATCAGTAAATTCTCCAGTATTAATAAAACTTAAAGGAGATCGTGAATTCAGAGGTATTCTTAAAAGTTTTGATTTACATATGAACTTAGTTTTAAATGATGCAGAAGAATTACAGGATGGAGAAATTACTCGAAAACTTGGTGTTGTTCTTATTAGGGGAGATAATATAGTTTATATATCTCCATAGATTATTATAATATTTTTTTTATTTAAAGGTATAAAGGAGGTTAATTAATGAAAGGTACTCCCTCAAAGGGTAAGATGAATAAAACAACTCATAAGAGATGTAGACGCTGTGGAAGAAACACTTATCACATTCGTAAAAAAGCTTGTGCTTCTTGTGGGTTTGGAAAATCCAAAAAAATAAGAAGATACAGTTGGCAAAATAAAAAACCTACAACTGGTCAAAGACTAGTTTAGTTAACTTTAATTTTTTATAAAACTTTTTAGTTTTATTATTTATTTTTATTTTAATTAATTATAATAAAATTTTTGTAATAAATAAGGTCGTAGCGGTATTATTAAGGTTATTATATGAAGATTTTCGATGAATTGAATATTACACCTAATGATGAAAAATTATTTGATATTGCTTTAACACATGGGTCTTGTTCTATTAAATTAGGAACAAATGAAGATTATGAAAGGTTAGAGTATTTAGGAGATTCTGTTTTAAACATGATAGTATCTGAATATTTATATAATAAATATCCAGATAAAGGTGAAGGAGCTCTTACAAAGCTAAGAGCTAATTATGTTTGTCAAACCGCTTTGATTCATTATTGTAAAAATATGGGCTTAAATGAATATTTAACTATTTGTATTAATGAAAATCATATTAGTCAAAACGAAATTTTATCAATCCATGCAGATATTGTTGAAGCGTTTTTAGGAGCTATTTTTTTAGATCAAGGAATTGAAAAAGCAAGAGAATTTGTTTCTAAATATATTTTTAAACATGTTGATAATAGAAAAATATTTTTCCGTGATTATAAATCTAGAATAAAAGAACATGCTGATGTTAATAACTTAGTAATAAAGTATGAATTAGTTGCTGAATATGGTATTCCGCATAATAAGACATTTATTATTAAAATACTTATTAATGGAGTAGAGTATGGTATTGGTAATGGTAAGAATAAAAAAGAAGCTGAACAAATTGCTGCACATAAAGCTATTAAAAAATTAGGTCTTCAACATATGTAATTTTGGTGTTTCGATGAATAAAGAATCTATTGGTATTGTCAAAACAAAATATTTCAAAATTAAGGATGAAATTGTATTAGACTCTGGTAAAAAACTTAATGATATCACAGTTGCTTATGAAACATATGGTGAATTAAATAAAGAAAAAAATAATGGAATTTTAGTTTGTCATGCATTTTCTGGAGATGCTCATGCAGCTGGTTGGCATGAAGGGGATAATAAGCCAGGATGGTGGGAAAGTTTAATAGGTTCTGGAAAAGCACTAGATACAAAAAAATATTTTATCATTTGTTCTAATGTATTAGGTGGATGTAAAGGTACTACTGGTCCTTCATCTATTAATCCTGAAACTGAAAAACCTTATGGTATTGATTTTCCTGTAATAACTATTAGAGATATGGTTATTGTACAAGAAAAACTTATTCGTTCTTTAGGTATTGATAAACTAATTGTTATTGGTGGATCAATGGGTGGAATGCAAACACTACAGTGGGCAATTACTTATCCAGATATGGTTAAAAGAGTTATTCCTATTGCAACAACTGCTAGGTCAACACCACAGCAAATTGCTTTCAATGAAGTTGGAAGACAGGCTATTACTGCAGATCCTTCATGGCATAATGGGCAATATTATGAATCTGGGGAAATTCCAAAAAATGGATTATCAGTTGCTCGTATGGTAGCTCATATTACTTATTTAAGTGATGAGTCAATGTATTTAAAATTTGGAAGAGATCTTCAGGATAAAAAAGAAATAACATATGATTTATCAATGGATTTTCAAGTTGAAAGTTATCTTCATTATCAAGGAGAATCATTTGTTAAAAGATTTGATGCAAATAGCTATTTATATATAACAAAAGCAATTGATTACTTTGATTTATCTCTTAGTGGATCTTTAATTGATGGTTTAAAAAATATTAAATCAAAAGTTCAAGTGGTTTCAATTGATTCTGACTGGTTGTATCCTACAGAACAATCAATGGAATTGGTTTCTGCTCTTGCTGCAAATGATATTGAGGTTTCTTTTTCTGAATTAAAATCTAGTTTTGGTCATGATGCATTTTTCTTAGAAGAAGGACAATTGACTTATATTTTAACAAAGTTTCTAGAAGATTATGTTGTTGAGGATTTAATGAAAGAAGATGTTCCAACAATTAAAGAAAATGCAGAAATTAAAGATGCAGCTATTTTAATGGTAAATCAACAAATAACTCATCTTCCAGTTATAACTGATGAAAATAAATTAATTGGTATTGTTACTTCATGGGATTTGTCAAAATCAATAGCTAGTGGTTGTAATGGTTTGAAAGATGTTATGACAAAAAATGTTAAATATTGTAATGCAACAGACACTATTGAATCTGTTGCAGAGACAATGAGGAAACATGAAATTTCTTCTTTACCTGTTGTAGATGAATCTTTAAATTTAAAAGGTTTGATATCTATGGATCAAGTTAGTCATTTAATTTAAAATTATTTTTGTACTGCTTTTTTTAGTGCTTGGTCTATATCATCAATAATATCTTCAACATCTTCAATACCTACAGATAATCTAATAAAATCTGCACTTACTCCAGATGCAAGCTGTTCTTCTTCAGTAAGGTTTGAGTGAGTTGTACTTGCAGGATGTATAACTAAACTTTTTGCATCACAAATATTTGCAAGATGGGATAAAAGTTCAACACTTTCAATGAATTTTTTACCTTCATTAATTCCACCTTTTATTCCAAAACCAATAATTCCACCATATTTTCCATTAAGATATTTTTTTGCAAGTTCATGACTTTCATTATTTTTAAGACCAGGATAGTTTACCCAACTAACTGCTTCATGATTTTCTAAAAATTCAGCAACTTTTAAAGCATTTTCACAATGTTGATTAAGTCTTAAAGATAATGTTTCAAGACTTTGTAAAAGCAAAAATGAATTAAAGGGACTTATTATAGAACCTAAATCTCTCATCATTTGAACTCTAGCTTTAGTAATGTATGCTTCATCACCAAAAGATTCTACATATTTTAATCCATGGTATGATGGATCAGGTTCTGTAAATTCAGGAAATTTGCCATTTGTCCAATTAAAATTACCAGAATCCACAATAACTCCTCCAAGACTAGTGCCATTACCAGATATAAATTTTGTAGCAGAATGTACAACAATATCTGCACCATGTTCTATAGGTTTTACAAGTGTAATAGCTGAAGTATTATCTACTATCAAAGGAATATTATTTTCATGAGCTAATTTGGATAATTTCTCAAAATCAGGAATGTCTAATTTAGGATTACCAATTGATTCACAATAAAGTGCTTTTGTTTTATCATTAATAGCTGCTTTAAATTCTTCTAATTTTTGAGAATCTACAAAATTTACTTTAATTCCAAATTTTTTTAATGTATTTTTAAATAAAGTAAATGTTCCACCATAAAGATTATCTGCAGAGACAATTTCATCGCCTGATTGAGCTATATTTAATATTGAAAGTGTAATAGCTGCAAGTCCAGATGCTTGAGCTAAGGCACCAATTCCTCCTTCAATAGCCGCTACTCTTTTTTCAAAAACTTCTGTAGTTGGGTTTGTAATTCTTGTATAAATATTTCCTGGTTCTTCAAGAGCAAAAAGTTTTGCAGCTTGTTCTGTACTTTCAAAAACATAAGAACTTGTTTGATATATAGGAACAGCCCGTGCACCAGTTGCAGAATCTGGTTCTTCTTGACCTGCATGTACTTCTAATGTTCTTTCCCCATATTTTTTCTTTTTTTTCATTTTAAAGATTCCTTTTATTTTAATAATTAGTTATATTTATTTTTCAATATATTTATTTTTTTCTAATTTAAAACACCTCTAGAAACTTAAGGTTTTTTATTGATATTTTTTCTTTATTTTACTTAATTATTTGTTTTATTATTTTGATACTTCTTTTGATTGTTTTTATTTAATCATTTCTTGTTTTAATATTTATTTATAGTTAATTTTAAATATTGTTAGATAATTATTAAATTTTTTTTATTGATTTTAAGATGTGTTGATGGATACTGATAATTTTTTTTTGTTTGGATAGGGGATTGTGTTAGTAATGATTTTAAAGGATTTTGATGTTTATTTTGTTGATTTTGGGGGTAATTTTAATAAGTATGTTTGATAAAAAATTATCTATTAAAACCTAATAAACTTGTTAGGAATAGGAAAGATGAGTTTGGAGGATGTTACTGTTTATCCTTTGGTTGAATGTGGCTGTACTAATGCTGTTGAAGTTTTATTATTTTATTAGAAAACGAACAGGTGGATGATAATATGGAGATTTCTAATTAGGGGTGTGGGTAAAGAGCTTATTTAGATCCTGTTGTTTATGAACCAGATGAATTAGGATTATATTGAATGGAATATATAAAGATTTAGGGTTCTAGATTTTTATGAAAAAAAGAAGAATGTCTGATGGTTGTTTGATGTGTTTTAAGATAGGATTATGTTGATTTTCTAAAAGTACAAATGAATTTCGTCTTAAAATTCATATATATATTTAGTAAAATGAATACACATTGACTTAAAGCATTTTTCATAAAGTCGATTTTCATCTGATTTTAAGGTATGTGAATTTTCCTTATTATTAAAATCAGAGCTTTAGATTTTAGAATTTGTACTGAAGAGGGCAATACCATTTGTACTTTTATGGGATAAATGCTCAATGGACTCTAAACATCTGAAATAAGATATTAAATAACTTCGATTTTTCCCAAAAATATAGAACCCTATAATATATAATAAATGTCATAATAATAATAATTTAATGGAGGTTTATAATTGATATTATGATATTTAAAAAGAGGATATTGAAAATATTAATAGTAATATTTGTATTACTATTAGGTTTAAATACTGTAAGTGCTGAAGGAAACTTCACAGATTTACAAGATACGATAGACAACAATCAAAATAATGTTGATTTAGATAAAGATTATAAATTTAATAATAATATTGACACTGCTTATGTAGATGGTGTTAATGTAAAGTATGATAATTATGTTCTTGATGGTAAGGGATATACAATAAATGGTAATAATGAAGCAAGAATATTTCAAATAACTGGTGAAAATGTAACAATAAAAAATGTGAATTTAATAAACGGAAAAACAACAAATAATGGAGGAGCAATATACACACAAACAAACAATTTAAAAATAATAAACACCACCTTCACAAATAACGTCGCAAATTTGGGTGGTGCAATAAGTGCAACTAATGTAAATGTTACTGGTTCTAGTTTCACAGACAACACCGCAACAAGACAGGGTGGTGCAATAAATGCAAATAATGTAAATGTTACTGGTTCTAATTTCACAGGTAACACCGCAAGAAGCTGGGGTGGTGCAATATTTGCAAATAATGTAAATGTTACTGGTTCTAAATTCACAATTAACACCGCAAATTATGGTGGTGCAATATTTGCAGCTAATTATACTTATAATGTGGAAATTACTGATTCTAATTTCACAAATAACACCGCAAATTATGGTGGTGCAATATATACAACTAATGTAAATGTTACTGGTTCTAATTTCATAGGCAACACCGCAACATACCGGGGTGGTGCAATAGATGCATATAATGTGAATGTTACTGGTTCTAATTTCATAAATAACACCGCAAATGTGGGTGGTGCAATATGGGCAAATAATGATGTGATTGTTTCTGGTTCTAATTTCACAGGCAACACCGCACGTTATGATGGTGGTGCAATATGGGCAAATAATGATGTGATTGTTACTGGTTCTGATTTCATAAATAACACCGCAAACCAGGTTGGTGGTGCAATAAGTGCAACTAATAATGTGGAAGTTATTGGTTCTAATTTCACAGGCAACACCGCAAACCAGGATGGTGGTGCAATACATTCAGATAATGATGTGAATGTTACTGGTTCTAATTTCACAGTCAACACCGCATTTCAGGGTGGTGCAATAAGTGCAAATAATGTGATTGTTACTGATTCTAATTTCATGAATAACACCGCAACAAGAGGGGGTGGTGCAATAGATGCATATAATGATGTGATTGTTATTGGTTCTAATTTCACAAATAACACTGCAAATTTTGGTGGTGTAATATATGCAGATAATGATGTGGATGTTATTGGTTCTAATTTCATGAATAACACCGCAAATTATAGTGGTGGTGTAATAAGTGCAACTAATAATGTGAATGTTACTGCTTCTAATTTCATAAATAACACCGCAAATAATGGTGATGGTGGTGCAATAAGTGCATATAATGATGTGAATATTATTAGTTCTAATTTCATAAATAACACCGCAAATAATGATTATGGTAGTGCAATAAGTGCAGATGGTGGTGCAATAAGTGCAGATAATGATGTGAATGTTACTGCTTCTAATTTCATAGGCAACACCGCACAAGATGGTGGTGGTGGTGCAATATATGCAGATAATGATGTGAATGTTATTGGTTCTAATTTCATAGGCAACACCGCAAATGATAATGGTGGTGCAATATTTACATATAATGATGTGAATGTTATTGGTTCTAATTTCATAGGCAATACCGCAAATTTTGGTGGTGCAATATTTACATATAATGATGTGAATGTTTCTGCTTCTAATTTCATAGGCAATACCGCACAAGATGGTAGTGGTGGTGCAATATTTACATATAATGATGTGAATGTTTCTGCTTCTAATTTCATAGGCAATACCGCAAATTTTGGTGGTGCAATATTTACATATAATGATGTGAATGTTTCTGCTTCTAATTTCATAGGCAATACCGCACAAGATGGTAGTGGTGGTGCAATATATGCAGATAATGATGTGAATGTTACTGGTTCTAATTTCACAAATAACACCTCAAATTTTGGTGGTGCAATACGTGCAACTAATGATGTGAATGTTATTGGTTCTAATTTCATAAATAACACCTCAACATACGATGGTGGTGCAATATATGCAGATAGTGTAAATGTTTCTGATTCTAATTTCATAGGCAACATCGTATACTGGGGTGATGGTGGTGCAATATATGCATCTGATTATTTAAGTGGTAATACTTATGTAAGTGTTACTGGTTATGTAAGTGTTTCTGGTTCTAATTTTACAGACAACACCGCACAAGATGGTAGTGGTGGTGCAATATATGCAAAGAATATGAATGTTACTAGTTCTAATTTCACATCCAACACTGCAACATATTGGGGTGGTGCAATAAGTGCATTTAATGTGAATGTTATTGGTTCTAATTTCATAGGCAACACCGCAACAAACTGGGGTGGTGCAATAAGTGCAGGTAGTGTAAATGTTACTGGTTCTAGTTTCACAGGCAACACTGCAACATACTTGGGTGGTGCAATACATGCAACTAAAGATGTAAATGTTTCTGCTTCTAATTTCACAGGTAACACCGCACAAGATGGTATTGGTGGTGCAATAAATGCAGATAATGTAAATGTTACTGGTTCTAATTTCATAGGTAATACCGCAGCATACTTGGGTGGTGCGATAATTGCAGATAATAATTTAAATGTTGTTGGTTCTAATTTCATAGGTAACACCGCAGAGTATGGTGGTGCAATATATGTGCATGGAAATATAACTGAAATAATGAATGGTATATTTGATGGAAACTCTGCTGTTAATGGTTCTGCAATTTATACATCTGGAGTAAATACTTATTTAACAAACTTGACCTTTTTATATAATCAAGCATATTCCTATGCATTACCAATTTTAGTTGAACCAAAATATGAATATAATATTCCTGTTGAGATAATAATAGTTCTTATTGGTGGGAATAATATTGTAAATGCAATATATAATGTTCAAGATTCTAATTCAATTGAATTTCATAATGTTACATATGTTACAGTTAATGGTATGAGAACTACAGGGCCCGATGAAATACATCCTGTTATTGGAGCAGAAAATAGTCAAAATGGTACAATATTGTATCAAGATAGTCGTGAATTTATACAAGACCTTTTTACTATTGTTGTTTTTGATGAAAATGGTAATGTGGTTTTAAATGTAACTAATAAAACAAATATTTATGGTAATGTTTCTTATATTTTAAATGGTTTGGAACCAGGTAATTATACTATAACTTCAACTCATCCTGAAGATAGCTTTTATAAAGGTATTACTAATACAACAACTTTTATAGTTGAGCCATTAGTAAATTTAGCAGTTAATATAACTACAGTTTATAATGTTTATTATGTTGATGATGAAATTATTTGGTATATAAACTTAACAAATTATGGCCCACATAATGATAGAAATGTACGTGTTTCTACTTTATTTGATAATAATGTAGATTATATAGGTTATACTGCTTCAAAAGGAACTTATGATCCAAACACAGGTATTTGGTCTATTGAGTACTTGAATAAAAGTGAAGTAGTTACTTTAATTATAAGAACAAAAGCTCTTTCTGTTGGAAATACAACATTAACTGTTAATGCAACAGGTGAATATACAGAGAATAATTTAACAAATAATATAGCTAATCATACAGTACAAATCATTGATTTAACATTAAATAAAACTGCTAATATTACTAATCCTAATTTTGGTGATAATGTTGGGTATACTGTTACTATTGTAAATAATGCTAATGTTATTGCTAATAATATTCTTGTTCGTGATACTTTAGGTGCTGGTTTAGAGTATGTTAGTGCTAGTGATAATGGCGTTTATGATCCTGTTACTCGTACTATAACTTGGACTGTTGATTTAGCTGCTGGTGAAACTAAGAATTTTACTGTTGTTGCTAATGTTGTTTCTTATGGTGTTTTAAATAATACTGTTACTGTTGGTAATAAAAATAAAGTTGTTAATGTTACTGTTCCTGAGGTTGTTCCTGATAAGACTGT
>JAHKLT010000053.1 GCA_020854915.1 Methanobacteriaceae archaeon
AATGTTTACACCTATAAACTTTATAATCTCCTTTATCTTCTATAAGTTCATAGTCATCTATCGGTTGAAAATCTTCTGATTTTACTTTTTCAAAGTCTTCAATAGGATTTTCACAAACTGGACAGTGTTCAAATTCTTGGAGTTTTTTTCCTTCCATTTTTTCATCAAAGATATGACCACAATGTTTACACCTATAAACTTTATAATCTCCTTTATCTTCTATAAGTTCATAGTCATCTATCGGTTGAAAATCTTCTGATTTTACTTTTTCAAAGTCTTCAATAGGATTTTCACAAACTGGACAGTGTTCAAATTCACTTATTTTTTTACCTTCCATATCTTCATCAAAAATATGGCCACAATGTTTACATTTATATATCATATTCTCACCTAAATAAAATTAAATAGTCATTACAAAAGTTTAACATTATGATGTATCTTTATTTTAATATAAATCTGTTTTTATTTTAATTAAAATAAAAAATTTTAAGTTAATAAACTAACTTTACCATTAGGTTTATTTGTAGAATTTTCCATAATTACTTGTTGATCTTTTATGATTTGAACTGTTAAATTTTTATCAGATTCATCATTTTTATAAACAGTGGCTGTAACATTTTCCCATGGACCTCCATGTATAAAAATTAATTCATTTCCACTTCCACTTTTACTAAATGAATTATCAACTATACCCATTTCTCCATACCAAGATCCATTGTAAATAACTTTTACTTGGAAAGGATTTGTAGATTGAACTAGAGAACTTTTATTTGTTGTAATTATTTCAGAATCATGGGCATTTAAGTTCATAGATAATGTATAGATTAAATTAAATGTAAAAACAATAATTAATAATAAAAAAACTGCAAAGATAATTTTTTTTCCTTGTGAAAAGTTTTCCCACTTAGAAAAAATATCATTTCTTTTTTTGACTTTTTTATTTGAATCAAGAGGGTATTTACAATCTAAACAATACTTACTCTTATCATCATTTTCATAAGTGCATCTTGGACATCTAACCATAATTAACTCCTATAAAAAATATAATTGTTATATAATTTTTTATTATATGGTATATATATTTAACTTAAAAAATGTATTTTTAATGGAAATATTCATAAATATTTTTAGCAACTTTTTGATTCATTCCTTTAACATTAGCTATTTCATCAATATTTGCATTTTTTATATTTTCAAAATTTTCAAAATATTTTAAAAGATTAATTTTTCTAATTTTCCCTACTCCCTTAATCTCATCAAGTGAAGATTCTTGAATTTTTTTACTTCTAAGTTTTCTATGATATGTAACAGCAAATCTATGTGATTCATCACGAACTTGTTGAAGTAGGTGTAATGCTTTGTTATTTTCAGGAATGATAATTGGTTTTGAAGAGTTAGGAAGAAAAATTTCTTCAAATTCTTTTGCAAGACCAATAATAGGAATGTCTAATAAATCTAATTCCTTTAAAACACTACATGCAATGTTTAATTGTCCTTTTCCACCATCGATTAATATTAAATCTGGTTTTTCATCACTTTCAATACCTTTAAATCTTCTATTCAATAGCTCTCTCATCATTCCATAATCATTAGGTCCTGGAGTTTCTAATTTAAATCTTTTATATTTTTTTTTATTAGCTTTTCCATCTTTAAAAGATACTTTAGATCCAACTGCTAATTTACCAGAAATATTACTTACATCATAACCTTCAATAACTCTTGGAAGATTATCTAGTTTTAAATATTTTTTAAGTTCAATTAAGGAATTTTCTAATTTGTTTTTTTGATTTTTAATTATATCTGCATTTTTTTGAGCCATTCTTATAAGTCTAAGTTTAGTACCTTTTTCTGGAACCTTAATTGAAACTTTAGTTCCTTTTAAATCACTTAACCAATCGATGATTAATTCTTCATCTTTTACTTTATCTTCTAAAATAATTTGTTTTGGAATATGTCTATTATAACCATAGTATTGTTGTATAAATGCATATAATACTTCACTTAAATCTTGGTTATTTGTACCAGACATTAAAAAGTCATCTTTACCTATAATTTTTCCATCACGAACAGGTAAAACAATTATTATCACATTATCTTTATCTTTTGCACTAGCTATTATATCTTGATCTAATTCTTCATCAGCAAGTTCAACGAATTGTTTTTCCATTATTTCTTCAATAGATAAAATTTGATCTCTTAATACAGCAGCTTTTTCATAATTTTGATTATTTGAGGATTCTTTCATTTCTTTTTTAAGATTTTTTAAAATTACAGAATATTTTCCCTGAAAAAATAAATCAATTTTTTTTATAATTTCATTGTAATTCTCTCTAGATATTTCCTCATCACATGGAGCATAACATAAATTAATTTGACTATTTAAACATGGACCATCCATATTTTTACAAGTTCGGATTTTAAATAAAGATTTTAAAAATTTAACTGTTTTTCTAACAGATGTAACATCAGTAAAAGGCCCATAATAAGTACCGTTTTTAGTAATATTACGAGTAATTAAAATTCTTGGGTATGTTTCATTAGTTATTTTAACATAAGGATATCTTTTATCATCTTTGAGGCGAATATTGTATTTAGGTCTGTGTTTTTTAATTAAATTAGCTTCTAAAATTAGTGCTTCTTTTTCAGATTGAGTAATTATATATTCTAAGCTATCATAATTATTCATTAAAACTTGTGTTTTAGGTGAATCAAGTTTTTCTTTAAAATAAGATTTTACACGTTTTATTAATGACTTAGCCTTTCCGATATAGATGATCTTATCATTAATATCCTTCATAATATAAATACCAGGTTTATTTGGTAAATTATCAGGAGATTTAACTTTTTCAGACATAATATCTATTTTAAGCTGATTTTATCTCCAGATACAAGAACTTTATTCTCAGCAAGCATAGAATCTACAATTTGATTAATTTTACTAGCTGCTTTTTTAGAAGTAGATTTAAAACCAAAATTATGTGCTACTTCTTTTGCTAAAGATTTACTATCAAGTTCTTGTTTAAATTTTAAAACTGTTTCAATATTCTTTTCTATTTCTTCAGAAGAAATTAAATCAATATTAGGTTTATTCCTTTTTCTAACAAAGATTTCATGATTATTAGAATCATAAATAAAATTATCAATTAAAACAATATTTTCACTAGATTCTGCTTTTTCAACACCATCATTAACAGCTTTTTTGAATTTTGCACTTATCCTTTTAGTACCAGATGATTCTTTAAGTCTTTTTGTAAGTTCATCTATATGTATTGGTCCTTCAATTTTTACAATATCTGTAATTGAACTAGATAAGTCCATTGAATAAATATCTTTATCTTTTAAATCAATATCATGAGCTATTTGATAATCAACAATATGATTTTTAAGAGAACTACCTTTTTTTGGAAGTTTCTTATCATCAAAAGTTTTTAATTTATTTTGTGCTCTAAATCTATCTTTTTCTAGGTTTTCATAGCTTTTACTAACTTGACCAATAATATCTTCTAAACTATTTGCTTTTAAATCTTTATTTACAGGGTTTATAGTATTATTTTCTAAAATTAATTTTGCATTTTGAGTTCTATCAATTGTTTGAACCATTTCAGATGGTGTAGGATTTTCTATTTCATTTAAAGATTTTTTAATATATTTAAAATCTTTTTTAAAGTTAGATAATGATTCAAAAGGTGATTTTTCATCTTCATTATAATACAAAGAATTTTTTTTAAGTGGATTATCAATACCACTTACACCTTCATAAGATTCATCTTCTTGAAAATTATTAGAAATATCATTATTTATCTCAGAGAGTATAGATGTATCATGTTCAATATCATCATTTTCACTAAGACCATCATCAGGTACAAAATTATCTTCTAAATTTTGATAATCTTCATTAACACTAATAGTTTCTATATCTGTAGAATTATTTTCCTTTTCTTTATTATCATTATCTAAACTATCTTTTAAACTAATCTCATTATTTTCATTATTTTTAAAAGTAGAAGAACTAGCTATTGAATGTAAGTCATATTCATCATCATAATTTGAAGAGCTAGCTATCGAATGTAAATCATCACCATTATCATTACTTAGTTTTGGTTTAAATTTAACCTTAGAGAACAAAGATTTATTCTCTTCTTCTTCAATATTTTCTCTTGGAATATTTTTTTTATTTTGAGATTCGCTAGTTTGAGTTAAACCATTTATTAATGAACTAACAAAACTTTTAGAACTACTTTCTGATTTTCTAGAATTATTAATTGGTTTTGGTCTTTGAATCTCTTTATTTTCTTCTTCTTTTTTAATAAGTGAACTGATTATAGGATTTTCATCTATAGCTGTATCTATCTCAACATATTCATCATAGCTATCTTCACTATTATTATTAATACCAAAAGTATCGATCTCAATTATCTCATCATTATCTTTTATTTTTGAAACATCAGTTGTTTCAATTTTAGAATCATATAAAACATCTTTATTTAAAGTAGAAACATCAATAACTTTTTCTAAATCTGATTTTTTAGAATTTAAATTTTCTGCTTTAATAGTTGAATCAGGATCAATAACAGTAGTATCCACTTTATTATCTTCTTCAAGAATCGAAGAATCAGAATCAATAACAGTAGTATCCACGTTAGTATTTTCTTCAAGAATCGAAGAATCAGAATCAATAACAGTAGTATCCACGTTAGTATTTTCTTCAAGAATCGAAGAATCAGGATCAATAACAGTAGTATCCACGTTAGTATTTTCTTCAAGAATCGAAGAATCAGGATCAATAACAGTAGTATCTGAATTATCACTATCTAAATCATTAGACTTTTCTTCTAATTCTTTTTTCTTAGCAAGTTCTAATTCTTTAGCTCTTTTTTGAGCATCTATTTTAAGTTTTTCAGCTAATTGTTTAGCTTCTTCAGATTTTTTTAACTCTTCTTGATTTGCTTGTTTTTTTGCATCTTCAATAGCTTTAAGTAATTTAGATTGAGTTAAATCCCTATTTCTATACCAATCTGTAGACCATAATCTATTTAATTTCCAACCTAAGCCATTTAAAACTTGTTCTCTAAGTCTATCTCTATCACGAGCAACTTTACTACTTGAATACATTTTACCATCTGTAATAATTCCAAGTATGTATTTTCCAGGATTTTCATGATCAACAATAGCTAAATCTACTCTAAAACCAGCACAACCTATTTGTTTATGAACAGTATAATTTTTTTCTCTTAAAAAATTAGCTATTGCATCTTCAAAAGGTTCATCAGCTATTTCTTCATTAATATGAGTACCTATTGTAATGTTCTCTGCATATTGTAAAAATTCTTTTAATGATTTAACACCAAAAGGAGGATTTGCAGTTAATTTAATATCATGAGATTTAAAATTAGAGAAAACAACACATTTTTCCCTAGCTCTTGTTACAAGAACATTCAATCTTCTTTCCCCACCATCTTGGTTTAATGGACCAAAATTCAAAGACATCTTACGATTTGAATCAAATCCATAACCAATACTAATTAAAATAACATCTCTTTCATCACCTTGAATTGTTTCAAGGTTTTTAACAAAGAATTTTTCATCAAGCTTATCTGAAAATAATGGTTCAAGTTCTGGTCTGTTTTTTCTTACAAGTTCTAATTCTTCTAAAACTGCATTTTTTTGTGCAACAGAAAATGTTCCAACTCCTAAGCTTTTTGTATCACCATATTTATCAAAATGATTGAATATTTCTTTAACAACATCACGAGCTTCCTGTTTATTTACAGATCCTGAACCTCTATCATAGACTGTATCTGGATTATAATTAAATTTAAGACCAAGTTCTGGATCATTAGAAGATGGAGATGGATAAACAAGTAATTCATCATCATAGAATTCTTTATTTGAAACAGCTATTAAAGATTCATGACGACTTCTATAATGCCATTTTAACATTTTAACAGGAAAAGACAACTTACAAAGATGTAATATACTCTCCATATCTAATGAAGATGCTACTTCTTCCCCACTTTCACCTGCAGCTATTTGATCAAAAAATGATGTTGGAGGTAACTGTTGAGTATCACCCATAACAACAGCAGTTTTTCCTCTCATAAATGCACCTAAAGCATCTTCTGGTTTTACCTGACTTGCTTCATCAAAAATAACAACATCAAATTGTAAATTATCATTAGTTGGATCTAAATACTGAGCAATTGATAATGGACTCATCATAAAACAAGGCTTAATTTGCTTTATCATACCACCAGCCTTTTCAAGTAAGGCTCTAACAGGTAAGTGCCCACTTTTTCTTGTAAATTCCCCTGCAAGAATCTTTGCTTCTGGATTATCTGTTCCACCATAAATTTTAGGAATATTTTTATTTAATTTTTGGAAAATTCTTTTTCTATTTAATTCAATTATTCTTTTATCTAGCTCTTTAAAATCTTTAATCCTATTTTCATGAAGTTCTCCAATAAATTTAGCAAGCTCTTGATTTTCTACAAATATCAAGTTTAATAATGAATCAGCAAAGTTTCCAAGAACTAAATATCTAACATCATCAACTTTTATATTCCTTTTTTCAATTGTTTCAATAAAATCACTAGACAAAGTATTTTTTAATGAATTTTTAGTGTTTAAATATTGACTCCATAAATGAAGACTTGATAGTTGTCCTTTCCAATTATTTAATTGATTTCTCCACTCATCAATTGTAACATCAGAACTTTCTTTTTTAAATATTAATTTACTTCTAGGATTTAATTTAGATTCTAATTTACTTAATTGATTTTTAAATTCATTACCACTATTAATATAATCAGCTAAATCAGATTTAGGATTAATATTAAAGAGATTTTTTGAAAGTAAATTTATAGTAATTTGTGAGAAGGTTCCATCACTTAATAATTGATTAAATTTTCTCATCCAATTTGAAATATTTTTTAAATCATCAATTGAAGCATTCAAATGCCAATAATTTCCAAAATAACTAATAGCTAAATTATGATTATTTTTTAACTCTTGTTTTAAATGAATTAGTTTTTTAACACTTTCTAAATCGTTAATAATAGATTCATTTGAAGGTACACTAGATTTATAATAAATTTCAACTAATTCTGCACCTTGTTTATTTTTAAAAATAGAGAATTTTTTATTTGAAATCTTTTTAAGTTCACTAATAAGTTGATCTATATCTACATTTAAAATATTATCATAGAATTTATCTAAAATCTTTGAAGAATCTTGATATTCTTCTAATTTTTTAAGTAAAATATCTGTATCATTAGGATTACCAGCTATATTTGACTTTAAAAGAGATCCATCAATTAATTCAAATATATCATCCTCTAAAAGTTCAAAAGCATTTAATGAATTATCAAAAGCATTTATAGAATCTGGTTTTTTAATACCATAAACTTCATAAAGCTTTTCTTGCTCAAGTAAGAAATTATCTAAAGCAAATAAGCTATCATTAATTAAAAGCTCTATTTCTCTTAAATCCCCAGGAAGTAAACTTTTAGGTGAACATTTACTCCAAGGATTATCATTTGAAATAGTTTGATATAACTCTGCTAAATTTTCAAGATCAACAATTGTATCATCTAAATCTTTTAAAGTAATATTTTCAGGATTATTAAACCTAACAAGTGGGATGATAGAATTTTTTTTAGAAAAATAATCATCTGCAGATTCTTTCATACCATATAACTCAAAAGCAGATAAATCCACCTCATATGAGGGTTTATGAATGATTTCAGCATAATTATCTAAATCATTTTTTAACTTTTCTAATTTTCTTAAAGTTTGATCTATTTTAATAGGACTTTCTGATCTAACATTAGCTGCCTTTTCAAGCTCTTTTAAGAATTTTTTACGTCGTGTTTTATGAGAATGAATTTCAAGTATAAATTTACCAAGACCAACTTTATTTAATCTGTCTTTAACAACATCTAATGCTGCCATTTTTTCACTAACAAATAAAACAGACTTTCCTTCAGCTAATAATTCAGCTATTAAATTAACAATAGTTTGTGATTTACCTGTTCCTGGAGGTCCTTCAACAACTAAATTTCGACCAGATTTAACATCTTCAATAGCTGCAATCTGTGATGAATCAGCATCTAAAACCTGATACATATCTTTATATTCTAATTTTTTATCAATATCTTTTTCATTAAAACCTTTCTTAGTATTTTTATTAGGATTAAAAATAGCTTCAATTAATTCATTCTTAGTTAAATCAACATTATCATCCCAACTTTCAGGATTTAAATCATTGTACATAACAAATTTTGTAAAAGAAAAAAATCCTAAAGCAACATTAGAATTAACTTTCCAATGCTTCATAGGAGATACAGCTTGTTTTACATCACGAATATAATGTTCAACTACTTCAACATATTTTTTAGATGTAAATTCAGGTAATTTAATACCGTCTTCTTTTAATTTAGCTTTAAGAGAAATATTAGTTTGTAATTCTTCTTCAGTCCAATATAATTCAAAAGATTTTCCAACTTTTTTTCTCTCCATTGTAACAGGAATTAAAATTAATGGAGCTAAATTTTTTTGTTTTGGCTTTGCATTATCAACCCACTCTAAAAAACCAATAGCTATATATAAAATATTGTAACCTTGTTCATCAATCATTGTTTTTGCTTGTTGATTAATATAAAAAAGTCTTTTTTGTAATTCTTTTGGTGTTAAATTAGTTTGAAGAGTTTTATCTCCATCTTTAAAACGAGATAAATCAATGGGTGAATGATCCCAAATAGAAAACTTAGATGAATCTTTATCATCTTTTTTATTTGTTGTAAAATACATTTTCTTTTCTTGTAAAATTAAAGACTGATAAACATTTGTAGCCGATTGATTAACTACAGTTAAAGTTTTAGCTCTAGGTTTAAAATTAAGAAGCTGATTTTTTAGTGTTAAATCTAATAAATTTTTTCTTAAATCTTTAAATTCCTTTTCAATTTTTTTTGATGATGTATTTAACATGTTGACCCTTAAACTTTATTATTTTAAAATAAAAGAAATTTGAAACTATTAATAATTATGTTGAAAAAAGATTATAAAAGTTTTGCTTGAAAAATTAATAGGAATAAATTAAGAAAAAAAAGAAGTATTAGAGTCTAATAAAAAAGAAAAAAGTACTTTTCTTCTCTTAAAAAAGAAGAAAAGATTTTAAAGAAAAATTTAACTATCCATTTACTACAATTAAATTTGAAGTCATATAACCTTCGTATTCTGCTGTTGCAATATATTGTTTTGGATCCAAATTAATATTCAAACGAGCAATTCCATCATCGCCAGTTACACGATTATAGAATACACCATTAATATTAATACGAATATTTTTACCAGTTTGAGGTTTTCCTGTACCATCAACAAGCTTAACTTCATATGGTTTACGACTACTTAAAGTCATATTAACATCTTCACCTTTCAAAGTAGGTAAAACTTTAATTGTATTACTAATTTTTGATGAATCTGTAGGATGATCTACCGTAATAATATAATCACCAGGATTTAAATTAATACTTAAAGTAGCTATTCCTTCATCATTAGTTTTTCTAACATAAAATACACCATTGATATTCATCGTTACATTAGTATTTTTTAATGGATTACCATTATCATCTAAAATCTTAACATTGTATTGTGTGCCATTGCGATAGTATTTTGTAATGTTATTTGATTCAATTCTTGAAAGTACTTTTACAATATTTGTTAATTTTAATCCATCATTAGGATTTTCAACTGTAAGCTGATACACACCTGGATTTAAATTAATAGTTAACATTGCAACTCCATCATCATTAGTTTTCCTAATATAAAATACACCGTTAATATTCATAGTAACATTAGTATTTTTTAATGGGTTTCCTTTGCCATCTAAAACTTTAACATAGTATTGTGTGCCATTACGGAATAGTTTAACAATATCTTTACCTTCTAAAGTAGGTAAAATTTCAATTGTATTATTAACAAAGCTTCCAGTGTAATTATTATTACCTTTAAATACTACAGATGTATTGTAGATATCAGGATTTAGATTAAGAGCTATTGAAGCATTACCATCTTTACCAGTAGTTCTAGTATAATTCATATTATTAATAAAGAATACTACTTCCATACCTTCTAAAGGATTTCCTTTACTGTCAGTTAAGTAAACAATATATCTTGTACCATTTTTAAAGAACATTGTAATATCATCTGCTTTTAAAATAGTAGTATTATCACTATCTTTAACACGGAAACTTGTAGAAGCATTAGAAGACTTATGATTACTATCACCATCATAAACCACACTTACAGTATAAGTGTTAGGACTTAATAATGGTAAACCTAAAATAGCTATTCCATTTTCAATTGTTGGAGTGTATGTTACATTATTTACAATAATTTTAACTTTACCACTTGCAGTAATAGGATTTACTCTAACATATATAGTTCCATACTCACCATATTCCACATCAGAAACATTAACCTGTAAACTTGTACTTAATTTATTTACAGTTAGATTTTTATTAACAGTCTTATTTGCATATTTAGAATCACCAGAATAAGTAAGAGAAACAAGATAATCATTACTATTTAAAGTTTCATTTAAAACGAATGAATAGATTTTTTTACCCTGAATAACCATCTGATTGTAGTTTTTACCATTAATATTTAAAATTAAATTACCAGTAGCATCAGCTGGTAAATCAACATTAACAGTAATATTTCTATCCCCATATACAATATTATTTATACTAAAGTCAAAATTAGGATTAAACTTATTTATAACCTCAACATTACTTGTTTTATTAACTGGAGAATAATTATTATCACCATTATAACTAACAGATAATGTATAATTATTTGGAGCAATATCTGTAAAATTATAACTAGCTCTACCATTAACCAAAGTTAAAGTTTCATTTTTATCACCTAATTTAATAGTAACAGTACCAGTAGCATCACTAGGTAAAACAACTACAACAGAAACAGTATTATCAACAACAATAACTGTTGA
>JAHKLT010000063.1 GCA_020854915.1 Methanobacteriaceae archaeon
AGACAGATCCTGATGATATTAAGAAAAAATATAAAACAGCAAGTGGTTTATTGGATTTTTTATACATAAAAATGGAATATATGACAGAAAAATCAGTCAAAGAATTAGATGAAAATTATCTGACCAATTTTTGACATTATCCTACTGATGAAAAAACAAATAATGAAAAATATTTAAATTTACTAGAAAATCCAGACTTAGAAACTTTTAAGGAATTTATTGATTCTAATCTTGGAGAATATAATCATATGGAATATAAAAAAATTATTTCTGAACAAGCGATAGCTAAAATCATGTTAGGGATGGGAAATAGTGGAGGAGGAATCATAATTTTTGGATTTGAAGAAAATAACAACGAATTTTGGTTGAATATACCTAATTTTTCCCCAGGTGCACAAAAAGCTGTTTATGGAGCATTTTTAAATGGATTAATGATATTTTACATGTGTGATGAAGTAGCTAATGAAAAAGATGATTATTATAATTTAAACTGGTATAGAAGTAAAAATACTATTATAATGTCTGGAGTTAATTATGATGGAAGCAGTTATATTCATGTTACCAACCCTAATATGAATATGATTGTTACTGGAGATACTAATTCTATACAAAAATTTAGAATTGAGTGTTCAGTTTTCTTAAATCAAATTGAATTTAATATTTTAGGGCTATCTGAGCTTTCTGTTGAATCATCATTAAGTAAATTTATACATCATTTGTATAATGGAGAATTAGCTTATGTAACAAGATCAGGTTCTACATTAGAATGGAGATTGTTTGATTTTCCTGAAGTACTTTCATTAGATCAAAGTCTTGGTATTGTTTCTGTTACAACAGAGCGTGATGGTTTTAAATATAAAGGTGCTATATCTTCAGAAAATTCCTATTGTTATCATGATGATAAAACAGATAAGACTAAAGATAATTCTAAAAAAGTCTATGAAATTTTCCTTGCTAATAATTCTCATAATGATTTGAATAATAAAGCTTCTGATGGAAAAGTTTTAGGATTATCTGAAGGAAAATGGGATTCTGTTTTTGGTACTCTCGGTGATTTATCAATTGCCGCTTCAGCTATATGTTTAGAAAGTTACAGATATGGAAATCCTTATGCATTCTATATGGCTCTTGCTTTTGGAGTCCATGATGTTGCTTCAAAATGTCTTTCTATGGAATATGGATGAAGAATATAGTGATAAAAAAGCTTTTAGAGCAATTTCAGAAGTAGGTTATGGTGAACATTTTTTTGATCTCCCTTCACTTCCACCATTTTAGGTGATTCAAAATGTTAAAAAAATTTTTTAATATCCTTCCACATAATTCCTTTTTTGTAGAAAAAGAAGAGGTGAAAAAAATATTTTTATTTTTTTCCCTCCCCCCAATATTATTTTTTTTAATAATAGGTAAATTTGGATGGTTTTCTTACTTAATGATTATAGTTTATTTAATTTCTTCATCTGGACTTTATTTATTTCAATATTATTCTAATGAAATTGATAAAAAATATAACATAAAAAATACTACTAATCTTAATAATTATTCTTACCAAACATTATCATTATGTATTTTTTCTTTTATAACCACGTCATTAGCATTATTTATTATGTTGACATTATTATCAAATATTTCTTTATATAACTGTATATTAATTTCTTTAATATTTTCTTTACCATTTTTTGGAATAGGGGTCCGATTTAAAACATTTCACGATGATAGTAGATGGATTAAGGGAAAAGATAGAAAAGAAAAACAAGAAATAGGTTACAATCCAATGTATTATTTTTATTTATCGTGCATAATATGTTTTATAGGATATTATCAAATTTTTTATTTAACTCATTTAGAAGATATAATTATATTAATAATATTAACATTTATTTGTCATGTTTTGACAATTTCTCCAGATAAAATGAATAAATATTTACCATTTGATAATAGAACATTAAAAGGAAATATACTATATTTAGGAGCAATATTAATCTTATTTATGTTAATATTTACACAAATAATTCCTTTAGAAGATTTTTGGTTTATAAGATAACTTAATAATAAATTTAAGATTATTAAAAATCTTATTAAGTTTTAGTTTATATATATCTTTATTTATTAAATAAAAGTATATTTTAGTTGAAAATAAGTTTTCTAGAAATCGTGACATGCCTTTTAAAGAATTTGTTTATTATTTATTGAGAAATAAAGGTTAAACAAGTGTTTTAGAGATAGAAGGCTTTTTTAGAGATAGGTGGGGGAGATGATGTTGTGGTTATAAGTAAACAAAATTTATCACAACAGAGAGCATACTTGGACTGGATGATTTTCAAAGATGCGAATAAAAATACTATTAATGAGATTTATTCTGATTATACATTTGATTTAGAAGATTTTAAAGGATTTAAGATTTTAACTATTGATGGATCACAAGTAGAACTCCCAAAATACTGAACAGACACGTGAAGAATTTAATGTTGAATTAAGAGCTTTAAAAAAAACTAAATGTGCTGTAAATTGGATAAATATAAATTAATAATGATAAACTTTACCATAATGACTATAATTTAATATCTATATATAAATAAAACATGCATTTATATGAAAAATTTTGGTAACACACTATAATATTCATTAAAGTTAATTTTCTAAAATTAAAAAAAATTAAATTGTTTAAATAAAAAGAAGATATTATAATTTTTAGAGTTTACCATCTAAACTATTGTTTAACTCATCTATAAATTCATTTAGTTTATCATTAGGTATGTATGCACCACATGCAACAGAGTGACCTCCACCATTTCCACCTAATTTTTTAGAAATTTCACGAATCAAATTTCCAAAATGAATTCCATCATATGCAAGAAGCCTAGAACATCTTAAAGATATTTTATAATCACCATTTTCAATTTTAGAAAAACCAATCATAGGTTTTTGCCAATTACCTAAACTTAAAATCATACCAGCTATTGTACCAACAACTTCAGCTCTTATATCTTCACCATTAAAATATTGTATATTCTCAAGTTCAACAATTGAATCATTATCTTCAATATTTCTAATCTGCTCTGAAAGGTATATTTTATGATCTTTAGTAATCATTTCTAAGGCATCTAATGCTTCTAATCTATTTCCTTTTAATATCTGTAAAGCTATTTCTTCTTGACTGTTACGACCACATGCATTCATAGCTGTTGAAAATTCAGATGCATCTCTTAAGAAAGTATGATTTTTTTCTTTTAAAAACTCATAAGAATCAGCTATTATAAGTTTAGGAATATGGTTAACATACTTCGATGGAACTTCTAAAGATAACATACTGAATAATTTAGAGAAGAGTTTCTTTTTATCAATTTTATCTAAATCACTTAAAGTAGTGTTTCTATCACCAATTTTACGAGGAATATCTAATTCTTTTAAAATAGCTATACATTCTGTTTTATTATTTGTTAAAGGTAATTTAACATCACTAAAATAAGAAAGAGCTACAAATAAAGGTCTAGTTTCTCTTCCATATAATGATAAGTCATCAGTATGCTTTAAAACATAAGCTTCTTCAATACTATCATTTAAAATAATCTTATTTAAACCTTCAAATTTGCCAGTATGGGTATTTTGCATATCTCCAATAGCTGATAGGACACCAATCCAGCTTAAATCTTTAAAATCAAATTCTCGAGCTAAAAAATAACAAAGTCCCCCACCACAAACATAATAAGAACCATCAATATTGAAATGATTAGGATTGATTTCTAGATAAGTGTATTCTCGAGTTTTATAATAATCTAAATCTCTTAAAGGAGGGTGATGATCTAAAATAATAATTTTATTGTTTTTACTAGCAAATTTATCAATGTTTTGTCCAGAACCTAAATCTGAAAAGATTGTAAGTTCATGTTTTAATTCTAAATTTTCTAAAACATCTAAATTAACAAATTCAATTTCATGAGCTTTATTTAATCTATCTAGAATTGTTGATAAAATAGCTCCAGCTGAAATACCATCACAATCAGTATGTGAATAAATTTTAATATCTTCAGAATCTTCTATAATTTCTTTAGCTATTTTAAATAGCTTTTTCATTTCTTTAGGTACTTGTTCCATGTTAATCTTATTTTGTTGATATCAAATATTCTTCTATGTCTGCAATTATTGGAAATTTTCTAACTAATACTTGTAAAAGTGGAAATTTTCTCTCAGAAACATATAAATAACATTCTTTTATTTTTAATTCATGTTTTTTAACATAAACAGTTAATAAAACTTCAGATAAGTATCCTAATACTCTTTGGTTATTTTTATTATATTCATTAAAATTTATTTTACTTTCCATTTTTTTTAAAATGAAAAATAACCATTTAAAATAGTCATCAGCAAGTTTTTTATTACATATAAACATATTATTATTATAACATTCTTTATTTGATAAAACATGTTCATATGATTGTAAATATTCAGGGTACTCATTTTCAATAATTTTTTTTAATTTAGAATATTCTTCTGGTTTTGAACCCATTTTTTGTTTATTATAACTTCTTTTTATAGTCTCATAAACTGTTCTTCTTAAAATAGTTTTTTGGGGAAGAATAATATCATTATTTTTTAAATATTTAATTATATCTTTTTCTTTAAGAATACTAAAAGAAATATTCTTTGAAAAATATCGTCTATAATGACAAAATCCGATTATGTCACTATTTGAATTTTTCCATGCCCAATATTCTCCAGTTAATTCTGCATAAATATTATTTTGTTTAGATATATTTTCTCCAGTGTTATCTTTTAGATAATCATATGTTTTTTCTGTTAGATCAGCCCCTACAAATAAAGGAACATAAATATCTGGGTTTTCTTTTATGAATTTTTTATGTGTTATTGTATATATTTGGATGTACATTTTTAATCTATAATATAATTAAATAGCTTTCTAATTTTTAACTTTCATATTTTGAGCTATTTCTTCTAAAATTTCTCTTTTGTTTTTATCTGTTTCAATGATAACTCTACCATTATTTTCATACCATTTACCTGGATAAGATTTTTTATCTTCAACAGTGTATTGAATTTTAAGTTTTCTTAAAGCTTTAACAATATCTTTTGTTGTAGGGTTTTTAAAACATTTATCTTTTGAAATTTTACGACCTTCTTTTATTGAAAGATTAGAATTAAAATATTCTGGCCAAACTATTGTCATTTTTACACCTTAATTTTATCTTCAAATGCATCTAAAGCATTTTTAACAATTAAATCCATATTATAATATTTATACTGAGCCAAACGACCTAAAAATATGATATTTTCCTCTTTGTCCATATCTTTTTTATAATTTTGGAATTTATCTAAGTATTCTTGAGTAGGGTAAGGATAACATGGTTCATCTTCAAAACCAGGGTATTCTTTCATAATAGTAGTTTTATTTTTTAAATCTTGGAAGGTTAACTTTTTAAATTCTGTAATTCTTGTAAAATCATAATCATTAGGATAATTAACAACAGCAACTTCTTGATAAGAATCTTCATCATAAGTTTCTGTTATAAACTTTAAAGACCTATATAATAGCTTACCATATTTAAAATCATAAAAATAATCAATAGGCCCAGTATAAATTAAAGTATCATACTCTATATCATCAATAATATTTTTATAATCAGTGTTTAATTTGATTTTAATATTATCTGATTCAAGCATCTTTTCACACATTTTTGTATAACCATCTTTTGGTATACCTTGATATTTATCTTCAAAATATCTTGTATCATGATTGAATCTAAAAGGAATTCTTGAGATTACTGATGAATCTAAATTCTTTGCTGATGTTCCCCATTGTTTTTCTGTATAGTTTTTGAAAAGCTTTTCATATATATCACGGCCAGCATTAGCTAAAACAACATCTTCACTTGATTTAATCTCTTTTATAGGTACTTTTTCTTTTTCAATCCAATTTCTCATACCTTCTTCATCTAAATCAAGATCATATAACTCATTTAATGTATCAATACAAATAGGCATAGGAACAAGTTTACCATCAACAGAACTTAAAACTTTATGCTCATAAGGAATCCATTCAGTAAAATTTGATAGGTAATCATAAACCTGTTTTTCATTAGTATGGAATATATGAGGCCCATAATTTTGTATTAAAATATTATCTTCATTGTATGAATCATATACATTTCCCCCAATATGTGGACGTTTTTCTATAATTAAAACTTTTTCATTTAATTCATTAGCTATTCTCTCAGCTATTGTAATACCTGATAAACCTGCACCAATAATTACATATTTATATTTCATTCTTACTCCTTTTTAACGAAGATTGCAGCTTCAATCATTTTTTTAATTGAAGATAATAAAAATTTAGTTTTCAAACCTTTATTATGTATAGATTTAAGCTTGTTAATTTTATCTAAAAGTAATTCATTTTCTTCTTTTGTCATAGATGCATTTTTCCAAGTGTTTGCCCAATACATCAAATGAGGATTAACAGTAACATTAATAATTTCTTCACCAAATGGTTTTGCTAATTTTGCACAATAGATATAAGAATCAAGTAAATCAGCTAAAAGTTTAACATTTACATTATTAGTGATAGACTTATCATCAGGTAAATCACGAATAAAATAATCATAACAAAAATAATTATTTAAATAAACAATTCCATTAGCTTTTAAAAAAGATTCAACAGTAAAAGCCATATCATCTCCAGAGATATATTCTGGAAAACGAATATTATTATCCATGATTAATTCTCTTTTATAAATTTTAGTCCAAACAGAAGGAGCTATTTTAAGTAGATCAGGTTCTTCTTTAATACTATCAACCTGTATAATATCAACTGGTTTTTTTCTCTCATATGTTTTAACAATATCACTACCATAAAGTAATCTCTCTAAAGCATTTGACCAAATAAAATCAGAAACATTTAATGGATTAGCATCTTCTAAATTTTCATTAGGATAAATTTCATCTAAAGTATCTAAATAAGGTGAATAAGATTTTTGAACAGTCTCACCATAAGTAAAAATCCTTCTAAATCTTCCAAAAGCTATATCAGTATTTTCCTCTTTTACAGAATTATATAAAGTTTCACAAGCATCTAATACATACCTATCATCAGGATCTAAAAACATTATATAATCTCCAGTTGAATTTTCAATACCAATATTTCTAGGACCATTTGCAGCTCCAGTATTTTCTTCTAAATGAATAGCTTTACAACAATCATATATTTCCTGATATTCATCAATAATCTCACCACTACCATCAGTGGAACAATCATTCACCATAATGATTTCTAAATTTTCACTACCTATGCTTTGATTAACTAATGAATCAATCCCTCCTCTTAAATGATTTCCTACATTAAAAATAGGTAATATAATACTAATTTTATCTTGAATAAGAATCACTCCAACTTATTAAATAATAATTCTAACATATCTCTAACAGTATAGTTATCTGGATAAATATTTTTAACATTATAATTATCTAATTTTTTACTTGTAATAGGGCCAATAGCTACAGTTAAAACATCTACAGACAATTTAGCTCCAAGTTCTGTTTCATTAACAGCAATTTTAAAAAGGTTTTCAACTGTTAAAGGACTTGTAAAAATGATACCATCTATTTCATTTTCCATGATTTTTTGAATTAAAAGTTCAATTCTAACAACATCTCTTGGAATTAATGATTGATATGCTTCAGCTAATATAATTTCTGCACCTTTATCTTTTAAACTTTGAGGTAAAACATCTCTAGCACTAAAAGTTCTTGGTATTCCAATTAATTTATTTTTCAAATTAATTTCTTTAAATGATTCTAAAAGACCTTCAGCAGTATAATCTTCAGGAATTAAATCCACATTATAATTGAATTTTTTAGCTATTTCAGCTGTTTTTTTACCAATAACAGCTATTTTACAATTTAAATTATCTTTAAAATCTGGGTAAAATTCTTCAATAGCTTCAATAGATGTAGGTGATGTAAAAATTAACCAATCTAACTTATTCTTTTCTTTATTTAATTTTTTTAAAGAACTCGAATTGAAATGTCTAAGTTCTAAAGTAGGTACAAGTAAAGCCTCACCACCTAATTCTTCAACAATATCTTTAGCTATTTTTGAACGTTCATATGGCCGCGTAACAGCAATAATTGGTTTTCTCATATTAATCCTCAATTTGAAAAATATAATTAATAAACATATTTATATTATTATAATTAATATATATTATTAATTATTTTTAAATTAATTAAGGGAGTGTTTAATCTTGAATAATAAAACAATTTTAATTACAGGTGGAACTGGTTCTTTTGGTAAAAAATTTACAAAAAAAATATTAGATGATTATAACCCTAAAAAAATTATTATTTATTCTAGAGATGAATATAAACAATTCTTAATGCAAAAACAATTTGCAGATCATCTTGATAAATTAAGATTTTTTATTGGTGATGTAAGAGACGCACAACGTTTTTCTCGTGCCTGTGATGGTGTAGATATTATTATTCATGCTGCTGCTTTAAAACAAGTTCCTGCAGCAGAATATAATCCATTAGAAGCTATTAAAACAAATATTGATGGTGCAAAAAATATAATAGATGTAGCTATTGATAAAGGTGTAGAAAAAGTAATTGCATTATCTACAGATAAAGCAGTCAATCCAGTAAACTTATATGGTGCTACTAAAATGGTTTCTGATAAATTATTTGTAGCAGGTAATGCATATACTGGAGATAAAAACACATTTTTTGCTGTTGTTCGATATGGAAATGTATCAGGAAGTAGAGGATCTGTTATTCCATTTTTTAAATCTTTAATTGATGAAGGTAAAACAAAAATTCCTATAACTGACATGGAAATGACAAGATTTTGGATAACACTAGATGAAGCAGTTGAATTAGTTATTAAAGCCTTAAATGAAGCAAAAGGTGGAGAAATTTATGTTCATAAATGTCCTTCTTTTAAAGTAACAGATTTAGCTAAAGCAATGTGTCCAAATTGTGAGTTTGAAGATATAGGAATTAGACCTGGTGAAAAACTCCATGAAATAATGGTAACAAAAGAAGATTCAAGATTAACTCAAGATTATGGTGACCATTTTATTATTTATCCCGACTTAGATTGGTGGAAAAATATTAATATAAAAACTGGAGGTACACAAACTCAACCAGGATTTGAATATTCATCAGGCATCAATGAGGAATGGTTATCTGTAGAAGATATTAAAGAAGCTTTAAAAAATATTGATATTGTTTATTAATGAGGGATTTTTATTAAGTTTTTACCATATGGAAAACAATATATTGATGATAAAGATATTCAAAATGTTGTGGATGTTTTAAAATCGGATTTTATAACTCAAGGACCTAAAATTCCAGAATTTGAAGAAAAAATTGCTAAATATTGTGGGGCAAAATATGCAGTTGCTTTTAATTCTGGAACATCTGCACTACATGCTTCTTATTTTTCATTAGGATTATCTTCTAATGATGAAATGATTACATCTCCTATAACTTTTGTTGCAACTTCTAATGCAGCATTATATTTAGATTCTAAAGTAAATTTTGTTGATGTAGATTCAAAAACAGGAAATATTGACATTTCAAAAGTTGAAGCAGAAATTACAGATAATACAAAACTGATTGTTCCAGTTCATTATGGTGGAAATCCTGTTGATTTAAAAGAATTATCCGAAATAGCTATTAAATATGATGTTAAAATTATAGAAGATGCTGCACATGCATTAGGAGCAGAATATAATAATAAAAAAATAGGATCTTTAGAATATTCGGAAATGGCAATGTTTAGTTTTCATCCAGTTAAACATATTACAACAGGTGAAGGTGGAGTTATTGTTACAAATAATGAAGAATATTTTGAAAAACTAAAACTATTTAGATCTCATGGTGTTACAAAGGAAAATCTTAAAAACTCTGCTGGTGGTGATTGGTACTATGAAATGCAATATTTAGGATATAATTATCGTATTAATGATATTCAAGCATCACTTGGTTTATCACAACTTGATAAGTTAGATGGATTTGTTAAAAATAGAAGAAAAATAGCTAATATTTATAATGAAATATTTAAAGATAATCCTTACTTTGATACAATTAAAGAAGATGAAAATTCTAAGTCTTCTTATCATCTTTATCCAATACTTCTTAAAAATCAATATGAAAGTAAAAAAAGAGAAATCTTTAATAAACTTAGAAGTGAAGGATTAGGAGTTCAAGTACATTATATTCCAGTTTACTTACAACCATATTACGAAGATTTAGGTTATAAAAAAGGATTATGCCCAAGTAGTGAAACATTTTATAAAAAAGAAATAAGTATTCCAATGTATCCTACTTTATCTGATGTTGATATTGAATTTGTAAAAGAAAAGTTATTTAAAGTTTTATCAAATATTCAATGAGAGTTTTTATGAAGATTGGAGCAATAATTCAAGCTAGACTATCATCAACTAGATTTTCAGAAAAAGTTTTAAGGAAATTACCTTATAATAGTGATATTACTGTGTTAGAGCAGGTAATTAGAAGGGTTAAAAAATCTAAATTAATTGATGAGATTGTCATTGCAACTACAACAAATGAAGAGGATTTAAAAATCGTAGAGGTTGCAAGAAAGGAGGATGTTAGCTATTCAAGAGGAAGTTTATCTAATGTTCTCGAGAGATATTATAATGCTGCAGTTAGTAATGATTTAGATATAATTATTAGAATTACAAGTGATTGTCCTTGTATTGATTTTGAAATTATTGATGATGTTATAAAAAACCATCTAGATTCAAATGCAGATTATACATCAAATAGCTTTGATGAATCATTTATTCATGGAGTTGATGTTGAAGTTATTAATTTTGCAGCTCTTGAAAAATCATTTAAAGAAGCTATACATTCATATGAGAGGGAACATGTCACTCCATTTATTTATAAATCTAATCCAAATCAATTTATAATTAATTCTTATATTAATAAAAAAATAAATAATGAAAATATTAGAATTACATTAGACACAGCAAAAGATTATGCATTATTATGTTCTATTTATGATTATTTATATGAAAAAGATGAATATTTCTCTTTGAATGATATAATAAATCTATTTAATGAAAAACCTTGGTTAAAATTAATCAATGAAGATATTATCCAGAAAAAAATTTATAATTCTTTAGATGAAGAACTAGAGGAAGCTATACGAATTCTTGATATGCAAGATTTAAATTACACTAAAGAATTTATTGAAAAACAACTATAATTATTTGAGGTTCTCTAAAA
The DNA here is from genome assembly GCA_020854915.1 of Methanobacteriaceae archaeon. Classification (GTDB taxonomy): domain Archaea; phylum Methanobacteriota; class Methanobacteria; order Methanobacteriales; family Methanobacteriaceae; genus JAHKLT01. The sequence goes on from JAHKLT010000063.1 coordinate 11,272, forward strand.
TGAAAAATTTAGTTATTAGGGTTGATGCAGATTATAAAACAGGATCTGGTCATTTTATGAGATGCCTTGCACTAGCTGAATCCTGGAAAGAAAAAGTTGGTGATGTTTTTTTTATTATGAATGAAAATGAGCCTTTTAAAAAGAGAATAATTGATGAAGGCATGAATTATATTCCTAATTTTAATGATTCTGGAACAATTAGTGATGCTGAGTTTTTTATTGAAAAAAGTCAAAAACTTAATGCTTATTGGACTGTTGTTGATGGATATGTTTTTAAAGAAGATTTTTTCTTTAAACTTAAAAAAAATAGTTTAAATATTTTAATGTTCGATGATGATGGTTTACTTAACCATTATTCTGCTGATATAGTATTAAATCAAAATTTACATGGTGAAAGTAATTGGTATATTAATAAAAAGGAAGATTTTACAAAATTATTAATTGGTACTAAATACACATTACTTAGAAAAGAATTTTTAAAATATTTAAGCTATAAAAAAGAAATATCAGATTACGGAAAAAACATTTTAATAACATTAGGTGGTAGTGATTTACATAATTATTCGCTTAAAATACTTAAATCATTAAATAATTTAAATTTAAAAGATTTAGAGATTATTTTATTAATTGGTCCAAATAATACTCATGAAAATAGCTTAAAGGAGTATATTAATAATTCTAAAATCAATGTTAAATTAATTAAAAATACTAATGACATGCCAACACTTATGAAATGGGCAGATTTAGTGTTTTCTGGTGGGGGATCAACTGTTTGGGAATTGGCTTTTATGGGAGTTCCAACTATTGTTGGTGCAAGTTCAGATGTTGAAGAAGTTTTAATTAAAGGTCTTAATGAAAATAATCTTTTTAAAACTGTAGGAAAATTAGATAGTATTAATGAAATTGAATTAAGTAATTTATTTCATGAATTAATTATAAATGAATCAATTAGGGAAAAAATGAATTTTGATGGAAAAAAATATGTTGATGGCTATGGTTATAAGAGAGTAATCAATGCTATGTTAAATGAGTGAGTATTATGAAAAAAGAATCTTTTAAAAATAAAAAAATCATTGTAACTGGTAGTTCTGGTGTTATAGGACGTGAATTATTAAAATATTTAATTGAAAAAGGTGCTGATATTTTATCAGTTGATAGACTTCCATTACCTAAAGGAAATTGGGATAAAGTAACACATATTCAAAAAGATTTGGCTGTTGATAATTTGGATCAATTAGTTGAATTTAATCCAGATATCATTTTTCACTTAGCTGCTGCTTTTGAAAGATCTAAAGAATCACCTGATTTTTGGGAAATTAATTGGAAGGATAATATGCTAGCAAGTCATAATGTTGTTGATATAGCTAAAGAAATGCTTAATTTAAAAACATTTGTATTTGCATCAAGTTATTTACTTTATGATACTTCATTATATATGTCTGAATCTATAAAAGATGTTAGATATTTAAATGAAAAAGATATTGTAAAACCTCGTAATTTATGCGGTGGAGCAAAACTTTACACTGAAAATGAATTAAAATTCATTAAAAATTTATATTTGAATGATTTAAGAGTTATAGATGCTAGAATTTATCGAGTTTATGGTAGAGGTTCTAAAGATATTATATCTAGATGGGTAAAAATGGCTTTAAACAATGAAAAATTAGAACTTTATAATAAGGATAATCATTTTGATTATGTTTTTGCAGGAGATGTTGCAAAAGGATTATTATCTCTTGCTGAGTCTTCTGAAGCTGAAGGAATTGTTAATTTAGCAACAGGAAATCCTAATCCTGTTAGCAATATAATTAAATGTTTGATTGAAGAAAATATATTAAGTGAAGAGAATATAATTGATAATGGAAATACTGAAGATTTTGAAGCTAGTTGTGCAGATATAAGTAAATTAAAGGAAATAACTGGTTGGGAACCAGAAATTGATTTAAAATCTGGTATTAAAAAAATTATTGAATATGAGAAAAAAATCATGAACTAGTATTTGGTTGTGAATAAATGAATATTTTAATTACTAGTGCTTCAAGGAAAGTTGGTTTGGTTAAATCATTTAAAAAAGTTTTAAATAGCTCGGATAAAGTTATTGCTGCAGATATAAATAAATGTTCTCCAGCATTATATTTTGCAGATGATTTTTTAAAACTTCCAAGATCAGATAACTCTAATTTTATTAAAATTCTTTTAGATATTTGTGAAAAATCAGCTATTGATTTGATTATACCTACTAGGGATGAAGAATTGTCTTTATTTTCAAAAAATATTGATTTATTTTCTGATATTGGAACAAAAATCATGGTTTCTTCTCTAAAATCAATTGAAATTTGTCAAAATAAAAATAAATTCATTGATTTTTGTATTAACAAGAATTTTACAATTCCTAAAACATTTAATAAATTCAATGAAATTAGTGAAGATAATCTTCCTATTTTTTTAAAACCTAAGCAAGGTAAAGGAGGTGCAGGAATTCATAAAATTAGCTCTTTACATCAATTAAAATTATTTGAAGATGATTTTAATGATTATATAGTGCAAGAATTTATTGATATGCCTGAGTATACAATAGATTTGTTTGCAGATTTTAATGGAAATATCATTTCTGCAGTTCCTCGTGAAAGAATTAATGTTTGGGGAGGAGAATCTCTAGTTACAAAAACATTTAAAAATGATTTTTTAATTAATGAAGTTGTTAAACTTGCAAAGAGCTTAAATTTAATTGGTCATAATACTATTCAATGTTTTTTTGATGGAAAAGAGAATATTAAATTTATTGAGATAAATCCTCGTTTTGGTGGTGCTGCTAGTTTGAGTTTTGCAGCAGGTGCAAATTCTCCATTGTTTATAATAAAATTATTAAAAAATGAAGAAGTTAAATCTATTATTGGTGACTTTGAAGATAATTTAATAGCTCTTAGGTATGTAGAGGATTTTTTCATTGGGGAAAATGATTTAAAATGAAATCTGTTTTATTTGATTTAGATAATACATTATATTCTGAAAGAACATATGTGGAAAGCGGATTTAAGTATATATCTGCTTATTTAAGTAAAAAATATGATTTTATATTTGATGAAGTTTATTCTTTAGTATTAGATATATTTGAAAAAAAAGGTAGAGGTTTAGTATTTAATGAAACTCTTGAGAAATTAGATATTTATTCTGAAACAAATTTAAAAACTTTAATTTATCTTTATAGATTCCATATTCCTGAAATTAAATTTTATGATGATTCATTAGAATCTTTACAAATTTTAAAGAAGGATTTTAAATTAGGTTTAATTACAGATGGACGTGTTTTTGTTCAAAAAAGAAAAGTTGAAGCACTAAATATTGAAAATCTTTTTGATACAATTATTTTTACTGATATTTTAGGTAGTGAAAATTGGAAACCTTCTAAAGTTCCATATGAGATTGCTTTAAATTTATTAAATTCTAATCCTGAGGAATCTGTTTATATTGGAGATGATCCTTTTAAAGATTTCAATGCTCCTAAATTATTAAATATGGATTCAATTCAAATTAAAAAAGAAGAAGTAATTGATTATTGGGCAAAAAGAGGATATAAAAAAGTTGAACCAGATTATGAAATTAATTCGTTAAATGAAATTTACAATTTAAAAGGCTTAAATATTTTTAAATAATTAATATAGGTGTATAAAATGAAAAAAAAGAATATTTTTGATTTTGATAAAACATTTATAATAGCTGAATTATCTGCAAATCATTTAAATGATTTTGATATAGCTGTTAAAACAATTGAAGCTATGGCAGAGTCTGGTGCAGATGCAGTTAAATTCCAAACTTATACTCCTGATACTATTACTTTAAATTGTGATAATGATTATTTTAAAATTGATCAAGGAACAATTTGGGATGGTAAAGTTCTGTATAATTTATATGAAGAAGCTCATATGCCCTGGAAGTGGCAACCAAAATTAAAGAAAATAGCTGAAGATTTAGGTTTAATTGCATTTTCTTCTCCTTTTGATAAAAGCTCTGTTGATTTTTTAGAAGAAATGGATGTTCCAGCTTATAAAATAGCTTCTTTTGAAATCACTGATACTCCTTTAATTGAATATGTTGCAAAAAAAGGCAAACCTATTATAATTTCTACAGGGATAGCTTCTATTGAAGATATAGAACTAGCTATTAAAATATGTAAAAAAGCAGGAAATGATAAAATAGCACTTTTAAAATGTACTTCAGCATATCCTGCTCCTTTAGAAGAAATAAACCTAAATACTATTCCAGATATGAAGGAAAAATTTAAAACAATCGTTGGATTATCTGATCATACATTAGGTAGTGATGTAGCTATTTCAGCTGTTGCACTTGGAGCTAAAATTGTTGAAAAACATTTTACATTAGATAGAAAAATGGGAGGGCCAGACAGTGAATTTTCAATGGAACCTCATGAATTTAAAAGTATGGTAAATTCTATAAGGAATGTTGAAAAAGCATTAGGTAATATTACTTATGAATTATCTGATAAAATGAAATCAAATAGAGATTTTTCAAGGTCTTTATTTGCAGTTCAAAATATTAAAAAAGGTGAAAAGTTTACAGAAGAAAATATTAGGTCAATTAGGCCAGGTTTTGGTTTACATCCTAAATATTACAATGAAATTTTAGGTAAAAAATCAAAAAAACATATTTTAAGAGGTAATCCTTTAACTGAAGATTTAATTAACTGATTATTTATTATAGTAAATTATCTATTTTTAATTATTTTCTCTTTTAAAAGCTTTATGGATTTATTAACTTTTTTTGAAGGAGTTTTTCCTTCGTATAATTCTATTTCACAATTTTTAAAATTTAATGCAGCAGAAGAAGAAATTGTTAATATTTTTTCTATTTTAATCTCAAAAATTTCTAATAATTCAACTGGAAAAGAGTTTTCAATAACTTCTATTTCTGGAAATATTTCTTTATAATTTTTTGTTTCTCTAGGATGTTTTTTAATAAAGACATCTTGGGGATTATATTTTTTTAATAGATTTTTATAAATTGTTATTTCAGTATTAAAATCTAATAAATTTTCTTCACTATATGGGCTTGTTAATAATATTATTTTTTTTGATTTTAAGGAAGTTAATATGTTTTTATCAAAATTCATATTACTTAATATTTTTTCTTTTTCTTTGCCTGTTTTTTTATTCCATAATTTTTTTATATCTATAATTATAACTTTATTTTTAATTTCTTTAGGGACATATTCTTTTGTTAAAAAAACTTTTTTAATATTTTTGTGTGTTCCAAAACCTTCTTTTAGTGAAAAGATATAAATTCCTAAAAAATGAAGTATTTTTTCAAGTATCTTATTTAATTTAGGAGTTTTTTTTAATCCATAATAATTCGCAATTCCATCTTCAATAATAAAGCTATTTTCATATTCATAAAAAATATAAGAAAATGTTACATGTCCATGACCATAAACATTAACTTCTTTATTTAAAGTCTTTAAAGAAAGTAAAATTCTTAATCTAAAAATATTCAAAACATATTTTAAATAACCAAAAATATTTTTTAAAATACCTTTAATTGTGTTTGTTTTGTATAATTTATAACCTTCAATAAATTTTAAGTTTGGAAAATATATATGATTTATATTTTTTCTAATTTCTAATGGAATTCCTCCGGAGAAAATAAAAATATCTTCTTCATTATACTCACAAATTAAAAAATAGAGAAAAAGTGAATATACAGTATCAACTGCACAGATTCTTTTTAATTGATTAGACAAAAATTAATCACCTTATTTAAATTTAGACTAATCATTTATTTAAAATTGATGATGACTTATAATTTTTAGTTGTTTTTTTTTATTTTAGATTTTTTCTGTTTTTTTAGTTATTTTGAAAGTTTTTGACTTGATATGTATCTATTAGTTTTTTTCTTTTAAATATGCTATATTTTTGCCTGTGGAGTATCCATTATCTACAGATATCTGAATATTTATAGGTAATGGTCTAATATTTTCTTTTGTTTGTTTTATTGGAGGTATTAATTTATATACATATTTTATTTGTTAAATATATAGATTACATTTTTCTTTGATATTCAGCTACTTCTATTTGTAAATTATAATTAAATTCTCGTTTATTCTTTTTATAAGCATCTCACGACTCTAAGTTTATTTAAACTTATTGATTTTGTTTAATTCTTTTTTTAATATTCAATTTTTACTCAATAATTTTATATATAATAAGTAGAATAATTAAAATAATAAGAAAATTTTTTAGAGAATATAAAAAATTAATTTTATCTAAGAGAAAAATGGTTTAATATGATGATTGATTAAATTAATATAATATTAGGAATACAATTATGGAGTATAAAATTTCAATTATATTGCCCGTGTATAATGGGGAAAATGATTTAAATAAATCAATTAATTCTTTAATTAAACAAACAATAGGATTTGAAAATATTGAATTAATAATTGTTGATGATAACTCTTCAGATAATAGTAAAAAATTAATTGATAAATATAGTGAAAAATATCAAAATATAAAAACTATTTTTTTAGATAATAATTCAGGGACTGCTGGAAAACCTAGAAATATTGGAGTTGCTCATTCTTCTTCTAATTTTATAATGTTTATAGATCAAGATGATGAATATTTAGAAGATGCATGTAATTTATTTTATGAAAAAATTAAAAATAATGATGTTGACTTGGTTATTGCTAATACTATAGAAATAAGACCTAAATGTGAAATTAAGTCAAAATTTAAATATAATAATTCTATTATTAAAGTAAATATAAACGAAAATCCCGAATTTATTTATTTTGCATATTCTGGAGCAATGTGGAATAAAATATTTAAAAAAGATATTATTAATACCAATGATATTAAATGCCTTGAAAATGGACTTTCGGAAGACACATTTTTTGTTTATGAATATTATTTAAATACAAAACAAATATTGTATTTACCAAAATACTATGGATATAAACATTACTTATTTAGGGATAATGGTAAAAGTTTAACTGAAAATTCTTCTACCTCTTTTATTTCAATAAAATTTAAATCTATGGATGAAAATATCCAAATGATAAATTGTTATGAAAATTCTAAGAAATTTTGTCAAAATGTTTTAAATCATTTTGCAGATGCTATATTAGCCCTTATTTCTCTTTCTAATAATCCAAAAAATGATAAAATAACCTTATTTAAAGATTATTATGATCTTAATAAAAAATATGGATTTTATATTAAAAACAATAACTATGCTTTAAAAATATTAAACTATTTAATTTTAAATAAAAAATTCAATTTAAGTTATATTTTATCTATATTTTTGAAATATTTATCTTTTGTTAGAGATATGGCATATAATATAATAAATGAGTAAAAATTTTAATTGATTTATTTTGTTTAAAACATCTACTGATCTTCATCTAAAGAATTTTTTAGGTTTATGAGGTCTTCTTCTTTTACTTGTTTTTGGAAATTCAAATGTTATTACACTGTTTATTTAATAATAGTTCAATATATTTTTTCTACCATCATTACAATAAAAAAGGTTATTTTCATTGATTCTATCGTAAGTTTCATTTATTATATTATTTGCTACTTATTATGTCATATTACCGACTTGTATTGATAAAATTAATCTGTGTTCTAGTGCAAAGCTTAATCATATCCATTGTTCATTTTCTCCTAAGCACTACATGCTCGGAAATATTTTTTTAACAAAAGTCCAAAGTTCACCAAGTTCTACTTTATCAACATTTAAATTTTTCATTAAAACTTTGTTAACTTCATTACTATGTTGTGATGAAATTTGTAACCAACGATGAACAGTATCAAGCTTTATATCTAATATTTTCTCTATTGATCTAAGGTTCACACCTTTTAAATCATTTTCAATACTAAAAACATAGTTTCCTCATCAGTCCTAAAATGTAAAACAGTATTAACATTCGATGTAAAACTTTTAGAACATTTTCATTTTAACTATTTAAAATTTCTTCATAAAGATTTACAACTTCTCCAATAATTAAAATAGCTGGTGTATTAATTTCTTTATCTGAAATATTTTCTAAAGTTCCAAATATAACTTTTTCTTCTGGTAAGGTACCATTTTCTATTACACAAACTGGAGTATTAGGATCCCTATATTTCATTATTTCATTAGTATTTTCTTTAATGTTTCCTATTCCCATTAAAATTATCAAAGTATCGGCAGTATAATCCCAATTTACTTGTTTACTTTCTTTTGTAGGGTCTTCATGTCCTGTTACAACTGTTACTGAGGTAGCTATTCCTCTATGTGTTACAGGTAGTCCGAGTGATGTTGGTGCTCCAATAGCTGATGTTATTCCTGGAATAACTTCGAATTTGATATTATTTTTAACAAGTTCTAATACTTCTTCTCCTCCACGACCAAATAAAAATGGATCTCCACCTTTTAAACGAACAACATTTTCATTTTTTAATGCTTCATCAACAATTAGTTGACTAGTTTCTTCTTGTGTTTTATAATGCTCTCCTGCTTTTTTGCCCACATAAATTGTTTTTGCATCATTTTTTGCATATTTTAATATTTCATCATTAGCTAAATAATCATATAATATTACATCTGCATTTTTTATAGCTTTAACAGCTTTTACAGTTATTAAATCAATATCTCCTGGTCCTGCTCCAATTAAATATACTGTCATAGTATCACCTAAATAAATCCTTTGAAAAATTTTAATCCATCTTTTGAACCTAATAAATCATCAGAAGCTCTTTCAGGATGTGGCATCATTGCACAAACATATCCTGATTCATCACAAACACTAGTAATATTTTCAATAGATCCATTAGGATTTTTATCTTTAAATTGTAAAACGATTTGGTCTTGATCTTTTAATAAATCAACATCTTCTGTATAAAATCTACCTTCTGCATGAGCAACAGGAATTTTAATAGTTTTTCCTTTTTTAAAGTCTTTTGTAAAGGGAGTTCTAGTTGTGTTAATTTTTAAATCAACCCATTCACAATTAAATTTTGGATTTTCATTTGTTATAAAAACACCAGGAATTAAGCCAATTTCTCCAAGAATTTGCGCACCATTACAAATTCCAAGAACTGGTTTTTCTTCTTTTATTAAATCTTTAATTCCATCTATAACTGGTGTAATAGAAGCTATAGATCCTGCTCTTAAATAATCTCCATAAGAAAAACCACCAGGAATGACAATTCCATCAAAATCAGTTAAATCTTTATTATTCCACCAAATATATTCTGGTTTTGCTCCAACTAATTTTAATACATCGTAAACATCACGATCACAATTTGAACCTGGGAATTTTATTACTCCAATTTTCATTTAATTTAACTCCTTATTTGGTCCATTCACATGCAGGTTTTCTAGGGATTATGTCGATTTTATAATCATGAATTACTGGATTTGAAAGTAATCTTTCACACATATCAGTTACTTCTGCTTCAACTTCTTCAACATTATTTTTTTCTATATCAAATTTTATAATATCAATGGTTTTTGTATTTGAAACTTTATATCCAAGTAAATCAAGAGATCGTTCAATTGTTTTAGCTTCTGGATTTAACATTCCTTTTTTAAGAGATACTTTAACTTCTACATTAAATTTCATTTTATCACTATAAATTCCAATTTTTCTTATCTTCTTCAGTTATGATTCTATTGAAGACTTCTTCATATGCATTCATAACTTTTTCATCTTTTCCTTTTCTAAATAATTCTTTATCTAACATTTCTAAAGTAGAACTGTCCCATAATCTACAACTATCAGGACTTATTTCATCACCTAAAACAAGATTACCATTTGCATCTTTACCAAATTCAATTTTATAATCAACTAAAATAATGCCTGTATCTTTAAAATATTCTGATAAGATATTATTAATTTTTAAAGATAAATCATATAAATCATCTAGTTCTTCTTGTGTAGCTATTCCTAATGCTTTTGTTATAGAATCATTAAGCATAGGATCATGGTATTCATCATTTTTATAGTCTGTTTGAACGATGGGGGGATTTAACTTTTTACCGTCTTCTATTGGAAATTTACGAACTAAACTTCCTGTTGCAATATTTCGAACTATGAATTCTATTGGAATCATTTCTAATTTTTTAGATTTCATTATATTTGATTCAATTAATTCAATGAATTGTGTTGGAATTCCCTTTTCTTCTAAAACTTTAAAAATTTTTGCTGAAATAATGGAATTATAATATCCTTTTTTTTTCATTGTTTCTTTTCTCTCTCCATCTCCAGCAGTCATATCATCTCTAAATTCAATAATAACTTCATTTGAATTATCAGATTTATAAATGTTTTTTGCTTTTCCAGAATAAATTAAATCTTTTGAATTCATATGTATCCTCATAAAAATAATTTTATTAATAATTAATTATATAATATATTTTATAAATAAATATTTAATTATATTTTATTATAATAAAAATAATTTATTAATAGAATATATGTTTTAAGAAGTTTATATTTCAATTAAATATAGTTTTTAAGTTAATTATTTTAGAAGTATATTAATATTCTTATTTTGAATATGGGGAGATGTAATTTCATGAGTAAAAAAAAAGTAGCTTTAGTGACTGGTGGTGCATCTGGTTTAGGGAGAACAATTGTTGAAGAATTTTTAAAATTAGACTATAATGTTGTCTTTACTTATTTAAATAGTGAAAAAAAAGCACAAGAAGTTGTAGATAAATATTCTGATAGTGTATATGCTATAAAAGCAGATGCTGTTAATTATGAGGAATCTTCATCTGTTATAAAAAAAGCTATTAAAAAATTTGGAGAAATAGATGTTCTTGTGAATAATGCAGCATCTGCAAGAGATGGTTCTATTGGTACTATAACTTATGATGATTGGGATTATACTATAAAAAATGTATTATATTCTTGTTTTAATTATACTAATGAAATAACAAGGCATTTTATAAAAAATAAAAAAGGAAAAATTATTAATATTGGTTCTATTAATGGATTGAGGGGTAGGGAAGGTAGTGTTAGTTATTGTTCAGCAAAAGCAGCTATTATAGGTTTAACAAAAACTATTGCTAAGGAGTTGGGGGCTTATGAAATAACTGCTAATGTTGTTGCTCCAGGATTTATAAATACTGCAGCCCAGGCTAATACCAATCAACTTATAAAAAAAATGGTTCTTGAAGAATGTGCAATTAAAAGATTAACTGAACCATTAGAAGTAGCTAATTTGGTTGTTTTTTTAGCAAGCGAAAAGGCAAATAATATTACTGGTCAGGTTTATCAAATTGATTGTGGTCAATATATGTAATGGATGGGAATATGCAAGAATTGATATTGGGCACTGCACAATTAGGTCTTCTTTATGGAGTTAATAATAAAAAAGGTAAACCTAATAAGGAAGAATCTTTTAAAATATTAGAATATGCATATAATAATGGTATAAGGATATTAGATACTGCAAGTGGTTATGGGGAATCAGAAAAAATTATTGGGGAATATTCAGATTTATCTGGAAATCAATTTGAGATAATTACTAAACTAGGCAGTATTGATGAATCTAGGGAGATGCTTAGTTTTCTTAACCAACAAATAAATAATTCTTTATATAACTTAGGAAAAAAATGTATAGAAATATATTTAATTCATAATTTCAATGACTTGATATATAATAAAAATCTAATAAATGAATCAAGGTGTCCGATAATTTAATTTTTTCTGAGGATATACAATGCTTATTTTATATTGTTTGATAGTGTACAAATGATATTTCATAAAAGTACACTTTTATTATTAATAATTTTTAATTTAGAGTCTTTTAAACCAGAATA
>JAHKLT010000071.1 GCA_020854915.1 Methanobacteriaceae archaeon
TATCTTTGATGAAAAAATGGAAGGAAAAAAATTAGAAGAACTGGAACACTGTCCTATTTGTGAAAATCCTATTGAAGACTTTGAAATTGTAAAATACAAACCTTCTAAAGTAGATGAATATGAACTTATAGAAGATAAAGGAGATTATAAAGTTTATAGGTGTAAACATTGTGGTCATATCTTTGATGAAGAAATGGAAGGTAAAAAATTAGAAGAGTTAAGTGAATGTCCAGTTTGTAAAAATCCTATTGAAGACTTTGAATTAATAGAAACCAAAAATCTAAAAAGAGTGAATATGGATGAATATAAACTTGTAGAAGATAGGGGAGAATTTAAAGTTTATAGATGTACTCATTGTGGCCATGTATTTGATGAAGAAATGGAAGGTAAAAAATTAGAAGAGTTAAGTGAATGTCCAGTTTGTAAAAATCCTATTGAAGACTTTGAACTTGTTGAAACAACAGATGACTATGAACTTATAGAGGATAATGAAGATTATAAAGTTTATAGGTGTAAACATTGTGGTCATATCTTTGATGAGAGAGAAGAAGGTAAAAAACTAGAGGAAATAGATTATTGTCCAGTTTGTAAAAATCCTATTGAAGACTTTGAACTTATAGATATACATGATTATGAACTTATAGAAGATAACGAGGATTATAAAGTTTATAGGTGTAAGAATTGTGGTCATATCTTTGATGAAAGAAAAGAAAATTGTAAGTTAGAAGAATTAAGTGAATGTCCTACTTGTAAACAAGATATTCAAGACTTTGTAGTAATTGATAAAAAAGAAAGTAAATCTGGACCAAAATCTAAACTTGCTTATCCTAAAAAATTAGCCTTATCTGATGAGAATAATAGAGGAATGGATACTATCCATAAGATAAGTACTACTGGTAAATCTATTGATTCTTCAATGGCAACTGAATTTGAATTACCAAGTTGGGATGATATTTTAATTTTAGCTAATCAATTAGATCCTATGCCATTAGATTATGATGATGAAGTTTCTACAAAAACTATTATAGGTAAAAATGCAGAAAAACCATTAGAAATTGAAAGCCCAGTTTATATTTCTCATATGTCTTTTGGTGCATTATCTAGAGATGTTAAAATAGCTTTATCAAAAGGAAGTGCTAAAGTTAAAACAGCTATTTGTAGTGGTGAAGGTGGAATCTTACCTGAAGAGATGGAATCTGCATATAAATACATATTTGAATATGTACCAAATAAATACTCTGTAAATGATGAAAATTTAAAAAATGCTGATGCTATCGAAATTAAAATAGGTCAAGGAACTAAACCAGGTCTTGGTGGACACTTACCAGGTGAAAAAGTTACTGGAGAAATAGCAGAGCTAAGAGATATGCCTGTTGGTCAGGATATTCAAAGCCCTTCAAAATTTGAAGAAATAAATTCAAAAGAAGATTTGAAAAAAGTAGTTGAAAATTTAAGAGAAAAATCTGAAGGTAGACCAATTGGTGTAAAAATAGCTCCAGGTAAATTAGAGCGAGATCTGGAATTTATTTTATTTGCAAAACCCGATTTTATTACAATCGATGGTAGAGGTGGAGGTACTGCTTCAAGTCCTCAAATAATTAAAGATTCAACATCAATTCCAACAATTTATGCATTAAATAGAGCTCGGAAATTTTTAGATGAACATAATAGTGATATTGATCTTGTTATAACTGGTGGGCTTAGATTATCAGCAGATTTTGCAAAAGCTTTAGCTATGGGTGCTGATGCAATAGCTATTGCAACAGCTGCATTAATGTCATGTGCTTGTCAACAATACAAACAATGTCATATTGGACAATGCCCAATGGGTGTTACAACACAAGAAAAGGATTTAAGAGAAAGATTTGAAGATGATAAAGCAGTAGAACGACTCGAAAATTATTTAACTGTTTCTTTAAATGAACTTAAAAACTTTGCAAAAGTTACAGGTCATAAAAACGTTCATGATTTAAATATTGAAGATTTAGGAACCTTTAAAAGGGAAATTTCTGAATTTACTGATATTAATCATGTTTAAATTCTTTTTTTTTAAACTTTGAAATTAAGTATTATTAAAGCTTAAACTTATTAAATTATGGATATTTTTATATTGTTTAATAAATCAATTAAAATAAATCAATATAATCACCATAACCTTCTTTTTCTAGATTTTCAAATGGAATGAATTTTAAAGCAGCAGAATTAATACAATATCGATTTCCTCCTAATTTTTTAGGCCCATCATCAAAAAGATGACCTAAATGAGAATCAGCTCTTTTACTTCTAACTTCTATTCTATCCATTCCATAGCTATTATCTTCTTTTTTAATAATATTATCATCTATAGCCTTTGAAAAAGCAGGCCAACCACAATTTGATTTAAACTTATCACTAGATAAAAATAAAGGTTCACCACTTACAATGTCTATGTAAAGGCCTTTTTCATTAAAATCATTATATTTGCCAGTAAAAGGTCTTTCAGTACCATTATTTTGAGTTACATCGTATTCTATATTAGATAATTTTTTTAGTTTATCACTATAATCTAAATCTTTAAGTTTTTCTTCTTGATTTGGTAATTCGCTCATATCAATATGGCAATATCCAAAAGGATTTTTCTCTAAGTATTTTTGATGATATTCTTCTGCCTTATAAAAACATTTAAGTGGTAAAACTTCAGTAGCTATTTTCTCACTAAAATCATTTTGTTTATTTTTAATAAAATCTTCAATAAGTTCCTTATCTTCATCATTTAAGTAATATATACCTGTTCTATATTGATCCCCAATATCTGGACCTTGTCTATTAATAGCTATTGGATCAATAATTTTAAAGAATTCTTCAAGTAAATTTTTTAAATCTAAGATACTTGAGTCATATTTTACTTCAACAGCTTCTGTGTGTTCTGTATCTAAAGAACATACTTCTTCATAGCTAGGATTTTTAATTTTTCCATTTGCATACCCAACTTTAGTTTTGCATACTCCTAAAATTCTTGATATATATAATTCAACTCCCCAAAAACAACCTCCTGCAAAGTAGATTGTTTTTATATTTTCCTTTTTAAAATTTAATTTTTCATTTAAATTTTCTGGTATTGGATTATACATAATAATTAATAATGAACTAAAGAGTTATAAGTATTTCTTTTTTATTATTAATAATTTTTATAGTAAAATTTTATCGATATAACTATATTTTCATTGAATTTTTTTATTAAATTATTTGATTAAATTTAGTTAATATCTTATTTTATTAACTAAATTTTAAAAATAAAGATTTATTTTTCTAAATAATTATTTTAATAATTTTCATGAATCTTAAAGAGTAATACTTAAATATTAATAAAACATATATTGGTGTGTTGTATTATTGATATGAATTAACTTACATATTGAGAAAATAAAATAATATAACATTAAAAAAAATTTAATTTATTTAGTTTATATTATTTGAATACCCATACCTCTTACTTAATAGTCGATACATACAAATTAAGCATCAACGAAGGCACTGTCTAAAATCCTGCTGATGGATAATTATTTATTTTGTTTATTTTGTTCGTATATTACCTAATATTTGGTTTATTGTTGAATGTATTTTTATTTTTTAATATAAGAAAAATTAATTTAATTTCAGTGTAATTAAA
>JAHKLT010000003.1 GCA_020854915.1 Methanobacteriaceae archaeon
ACTATTTTTTAGGATAAGAATAGTCTGATTTAAGTACATTTAACCATATTATTAAGTGTCGAACGATTAAGTTTGAGTTTTATAGTTATGAGGATTGATTTTTGGATTATTAACAACTAAACTAAAAATTAACCGATTATAGTTAAGTAATTGGTTGAATACAAATCTGTTGTATCCAAAATTCTCGTATAATTTATCTTGCAAGGATTTATATTGGATATATCCTAATTTTATAAGATTTCACTACTGTTTTCATAGTCTTTTTTGTATATATTTTATCACAGTTTTCTAAGCTTGCTCCACCAGTAGTAAGATATGAAGTATCCTATTCAGGCTGAGGAGGTTGATAGGGAAACCTATATTGAATCCACCAGTTGTAGATATGAAGTATCCTATTTTCCAAAAGGATTCTTTCCAAAGTTTTTTCCTAATCTCAAGATATTACTTTTTTTATTAAACGGCTACTAGCTGATTTGTAAGCATATATAAATTTTAATAGTTGTATTTGAGGTTTAGTTTTAAATAACAAATGTATGTGGTCTGATTCAAAATTTAGATTCTTTTAAAACTATATCATAAGTTAGAAGCATTCTATATTAAATATTATCAATGAGTCTATTGAATATTTCAGGAGTTATTACTATGTCTTCTGTATTTAATACACAAGCACCAGGATGATATGTCAACTTATATACTGAATGTTGATTCTTATCTAAGTCATGACCCATAACTACTTATATTTATTTTAAACTATTTAAAACTTTTGATTCAAACCATGATACTGAAATTCATCTATGACTGAAATATTTCATTAAGATTCAATCATAGTATTCTTTCGGGTCTAAAATAAATTTAAGAAATAGATTAAAATAATATTAATCATCTTTATATTTAATAAAATAATTATATTTATTTTTATAATTTTTAGATGAAGAAAATAGCTATTTACTGCTTTTTTCTTCAACAAGTTTCTTTGCAAAAGGAGTTATATTTTTCTGTAAGACTTCTTTTAAAAATTCACCAGTATATGTTCCTGATTTAGCTATTTCTTCTGGTGTTCCAGTAGCTATTACTTCACCACCACCATCTCCTCCGTCTGGACCTAAATCTATAATATTGTCTGCGGTTTTAATAACATCTAAATTATGTTCAATAACGATTATAGAATTACCTGCATCTGTTAATCTATTTAAAACGTTTAAAAGTCTTTTTATGTCATCAAAATGAAGACCAGTAGTAGGTTCATCTAAAATATATAATGTTTGACCAGTACTAGTTCTTGATAGTTCTTTTGCAAGTTTTATTCTTTGAGCTTCACCACCAGATAAGGTTGTTGCGGGTTGACCTAATTTCATGTAACCTAAACCAACATCAAAAAGTGTTTGGAGTTTTTTATGAATCTTTGGAATATTTTCAAAGAATTCTAATCCTTCTTCAACAGTCATTTCTAATACTTCATAGATGTTTTTACCTTTATATCTAATATCTAATGTTTCTTCATTGTATCTTTTTCCTTTACATACTTCACATGGCACATAAACATCAGATAAAAAGTGCATTTCAATTTGAATGATTCCATCCCCTGAACATGCTTCACATCTTCCACCTTTTACATTAAAACTGAATCTTCCAGGTTTATATCCCCTAGCTTTAGATTCTGGAGTTTCTGCAAATAATTCACGAATAGGTGTGAATAATCCAATATATGTTGCTGGATTTGATCTTGGAGTTCTGCCAATAGGTGTTTGATTAATGTTAATGATCTTATCAATGTTTTTAACACCCTCAATTGATTCATATTTACCTGCAAAAGAATATTTTTTATTTAAAATTCCATTTAATCCTTTATATAATACTTGATTAATTAAACTACTTTTACCAGAACCACTAACGCCTGTAACACAGTTAAATAAACCTAATGGTATTTTCACATCTATATCTTTAAGGTTGTTTTCACTAGCTCCTTTAATTTTAATGAATTCCCCATTTCCTTTTCTTCTAGAATTAGGAACTTGTATTGATTCTCGTCTTGAAATATATTTACCAGTTATCGAATCCTCTGATTCCATAATATCTGTAGGTGTTCCTTGAGAAATAATCTTCCCACCATGTTCACCTGCACCTGGACCAATATCAACTACATAATCAGCTGATAAAATTGTCTCCTCATCATGTTCTACTACAATTAAAGTGTTTCCTAGATCTCTAAGTCTTTTTAGTGTTTCTATTAATTTAACATTATCTCTTTGATGAAGGCCTATACTTGGTTCATCTAAAATATATAAAACCCCAACAAGACCAGAACCAATTTGAGTAGCAAGTCTTATTCTTTGAGCTTCACCACCAGATAATGTTCCAGAAGATCTTGCCATATTAATATAATCTAGACCTACATCTACTAGGAACTTAAGTCTTTCTTTGATTTCTTTTAAAACTTCTTTCCCAATGAATAGCTCTCTTTCATTTAATTTAAGATTTTTAAAGAAATCATAACAATCTTTAATAGACATTTCTACAACATCATTAATTGACCTATCTGCAATTGTTACAGCTAGAATTTCTGGTTTAAGTCTTTTACCTTCACAAACATGACACTTATGATCACTCATAAATTTTGAAATAAATTTACGATTATAATTTGATTTTGTCTCAAGATATAATCTTTCCATTCTTGTTACTACACCTTCAAATTTACGATTAACCTGATATGATTTGTTTCTTCTTTTAAATGAGAAAGGAATTTTATCATTTGTTCCAAATAAAATTACATCTTGATACTTTTTCTCTAAATCTTTAAAAGGTTCATCCATGCTGAAATTATAGTAATTAGCTACTGCTTCTAACATTTGATAGTAATAATTTTCTTTTTTATTAGATTTAGACCATGGAACAATAGCTCCTTCTTTTAAAGATAATTCTTTATCTGGAACTATTAAATCAGTATCTATTTCCATTTTACTTCCAATCCCATTACATTCTGGACAAGCTCCTTGTGGTGCATTAAATGAAAACATTCTTGGTGTTACTTCTTCAAAATTAATTCCACAATCTACACAAGCAAAATGTTCTGAGTAGACTTTTTCATAATCTTTTTTATCATCTTTAAATATTACATTGATGATACCTTCACCAAATTCAGATGCAGTTTCTAAAGAATCTGCTAATCTTCTTTTAAAATCAACACCTTCTCTTATTTTTAAACGATCAACAACAACTTCAATATTATGTTTATATGTTTTAGCTAGTTTAATATCTTCTTCTAAATCCCTTATTTCACCATCAACTCTAGCTCTTACAAAACCTTTGTTTCTTAATTCTTTAAAAACAGATTTATGTTCTCCTTTTCTATCTTTTATAATTGGTGATAAGACTTGAATTTTTATTTCTTCTCCTTCTTCAATTATACTATCAGCTATTTGACCTATAGTTTGTTGAGCTATTTCATTTCCACAATTATAGCAATGTGGTTTTCCTATTCTTGCAAAAAGTAATCTAAGATAATCATAAATCTCTGTTATTGTTCCTACTGTTGATCTTGGATTTATTTTTGTAGTTTTTTGATCTATAGAAATAGCTGGAGATAATCCTTCAATATAATCAATTTCAGGTTTTTTCATTTGACCTAAAAATTGTCTAGCATATGCAGATAATGATTCAACATATCTTCTTTGACCTTCTGCATATATTGTATCAAAAGCTAGTGATGATTTTCCAGACCCACTTAATCCAGTTATAACAACAAATTCATCTCTTGGAATAGATAAATCTACATTTTGTAGATTATGTTCTCTAGCTCCTTTTAATACAATTTGTTTTTTATTGTTTTCTTTCATTTTAAACTCCTAAAAATTGTTTTTATAAGAAAAATTAGAAATTATATTATAAGATTTTTTAGTTTAGTATTATTTCATGCTTTTCTAAAAGCATATAAAAAATAATAATTTAATTCGTATTAGTATAAACTATCTTTTTAATAGTTAATAAATATTTTGCTTAAAAAAAAATAACTTATAGAATTATTTCTTAAGACCTTTTAAATTAAAGAGTTTATTCCTTAAATCAGCAGCTCTTTCAAAGTCTAATTTATTAGCAGCTTCTTTCATATCCTCTTCCAAATCTTGAATTAATAATTTTAAATCATCTTTAGAGATTTTTTCTAAATCTACACCTTTATCATACTTTTCAATATCTTTCTTACGTTCTTTTAAAGATCTATAAGTAGACTTTGGAGTTATATCATGCTTTTTATTATATGCAAGCTGTAATTTACGTCTTTTATTTGTAATTTCTAATGCATTTGATACAGAATCAGTCATATCATCAACATACATTATAACTTTACCATTAACATTTCTTGCAGCTCTTCCAATAGTTTGTATTAGAGATGTTTCACTTCTAAGAAATCCCTCTTTATCAGCATCTAAAATAGCTACAAGAGAAACTTCAGGTAAATCTAAACCTTCTCTTAATAAATTAACACCAACTAAACAATCAAAGATTCCTCTTCTTAAATCATCAATGATATCAATTCTCTCTAAAGTATCAATTTCAGAGTGTAAGTATCTAACTTTTATTCCAATTTTTGCATAGTAATCTGTTAAATCTTCAGCCATTCTTTTTGTTAAAGTAGTAACAAGAACTCTTTCATCATTTTTAGCTCTTTTTTGAACCTCACCAAGCAAATCCTCAACTTGACCTTTAACAGGCCTTATAATAATTTCAGGATCAACTAAACCAGTAGGCCTAATAATTTGCTCAACAACATTTTTACTTCTTGAAAGCTCATAGTTACCTGGAGTAGCTGAAATATAAATAGCTTGATTAACTAATCTTTCAAATTCATCAAATCTTAATGGTCGATTTTCTTTTGCTGAAGGTAATCTAAATCCATGCTGAACTAAAGTTTCTTTTCGAGCTCTATCCCCATTATACATTCCTCTAATCTGTGGAATTGTAACATGAGATTCATCGATAATTGTTAAATAATCATCTGGAAAATATTTAATAAGAGTATATGGAACATCACCCAATTTTCTACGAGATAAGTGCATAGAGTAATTTTCAATTCCAGGACAATAACCCATTTCATGTAACATTTCAATATCAAAACGAGTTCTCTGCTCTAATCTTTGAGCTTCTAATAGTTTACCAGATAATTTTAACTCATCTAAACGTTCATCAAGTTCTTCCTGGATATCTTTTAAAGCCTGATCCATTTTATCTTGACCAACAACAAAGTGCTTTGCAGGGAAAATCATATAACGTTGAAGTGATTCTTCTTTTTTCCCAGTTACCTGATTTATTTGACTAATTGCATCAATTTCATCACCAAATAGCTCAATTCTTATTGGAGGTGTACCATGAACTGGATTAATTTCAATTACATCTCCACGAACTCTAAATTGACCTCTTGCAAATTCAATATCATTTCTCTCATATTGCATGAAAATTAATCTTTTTAATATATCTCCCCTATCATAATTATCACCAACAGCTATTCCAAATGCAAAGTCACCATAATCTTCTGGTGAACCTATACCATAAATGCATGAAACACTTGAAACTACTATAACATCATCACGAGATAAAAGAGACTGTGTAGCAGAATGTCTCATTATATCAATTTCTTCATTTATTGATGCCTCTTTATCAATAAATGTATCAGTTCTTGGAACATATGCCTCAGGTTGATAATAATCATAATAAGAAACAAAATATTCAACAGCATTATCTGGGAAAAACTCTTTAAATTCCTCATATAATTGAGCAGCTAAAGTTTTATTATGTGAAATAACAAGAGTAGGTTTTTGAACCTTTTCAATAACATTAGCCATAGTAAAAGTTTTACCAGAACCAGTAACACCTAAAAGAGTTTGTTCTTTAAAATTATTCTTAACACCATTTGCTAATGATTCAATAGCTTTTGGTTGATCTCCTAAAGGTTTATAAGTACTGTTTAATTTAAAATTTTTCATAATATACTCTCAAAAAAAAAATCCTTAAATAATATTTTAATTTTATTATTATAAAAAAATAGTGATAGTAAAAAAAGTAATATTTATAGTGTGTTACCAAACTTCATATAAATGCATGTTTTAGTTATATATAGATATTAAATTAATTAAAAAATATTAGGTAATCAACTATAATTATCTAAAATAATATCAAACATTATCAAATCATAAGATAACTCACAACAAGGAGCAATATGGCGACTATTTAAAACAACCTTTCCAAATTTTTTAAGTTCTCTTTTTAAATCATCTGAAATAGATCTTATAGCCTTCTCATCATAAATTTTCAAACTTCCAATAATAGAAAGTTCTTCTTTTTTATTTATAATAGATAGCTGATTTATTCTATAATCCTGATTATTTTCTTTTAAGATATTATTAGTAATCTCTATAACTTCACTTTTAATTTTTTCCTTATCAATCATTTTAAATCCCTTTAAATATTATTATGTTTTAATTTATGATAAAATTTTTCCAAAATATTATAAAAAATTCGATTATTATATAAATATTAAAAACATAAATAAATATTAAGAAAAATCTAAAAGAGGTGGATAGATGAAAAAATGGATTGCAACAATCTTAATCCTTATATTTATATTCTCACTAGTGATATACTATTAATTTCATAACTTCATTTTTATTTTTAAAAAATTTTAAAATAGCTATTTTAACTATTAAAAAACCGATAAATATATAAAATTTAAAAACATAAATATAATGCTAACAAAATAATTTCACACGAGGTGAAAACATGAAGAGATGGTTAATAGCAATACTAATTTTAATATTAATATTAGTACTAGCATTCTTATCATCAACAGTCTTATTTTTAGCTGAAGATGAAACAGAAGGAGTTCCAGGAGTTGATATGGCAGCTATTTGGAAATTCCCAGGAGGATTTGAATGGATATATCCTGGAAGTTCATTTAACACAAATGGACACACATTACATAACATACATCTAGAAGAAGAAGGAGATCCATATCAACATGCAAAAGCAATAATACAAAATACCTACAATATAACGCCAAATATCTGTATAGTAATAAATAATGCTGCAGCAGAACGAATATTTGGAGAAGACATTCTAGGAAACATACGAGAACACGATTGGGGCGAAGGACACGATAGAGGAGATGCAGTTGAAATGTCAATGACACAATTTAACATCTTCGGAGCTATTGAAAGTCTAATTCATGGAGACATAAGAATATTCCTAATATAATTTTACATTTTAAAAAAAAAATTCTCTTAATTTAAATTCTTTAAATATTAATTATTATCTTATATCTACTTTAAATTTAAATTAAGGTTTTAAAACAGCTATTTTTATTTCATATGCAAATATTATCAGTTGAATATATGAATACTCCTTCATTTATAGAGAAATACTTATATATACTCAGCTATTATTTTAATATAATGAAAGTAATGCTTTCATGATTAAAAAATAGGAGATAAAAATGAATAAAAAAATAATATGCATTTCATTATTAATACTTGGTTTGACTTTAGCTCCAGTGATGAATGGGAATGAACTAATTGAGAATGATAATAGTGTATTTTTATATGCACAAGAACATGATACCCACACACATGATGAGCATCATCATGACCATGAAAATTGCACCCATGAAAATTGTAATCATACACACGGAGCAGAAGATGCAGTATCCGAAAGTGGATACACACCTTGGTACTCAACGGATTCAATAACTACAGGTTCAAATTTAGCAATACCAATAGTAATAATTATAATTTTGGCTGTAGCTATTTATTTAGTTTATAACAAAAGAAAAAAATAAATTTCTTAAACAAAGACCCCTTAAAATTTCTAATTACTCTTATTTTTTTATTTTAAAAAACTTATTTAATAATTTCTTCTAAAATACTATAAATATTAATTTAAGTCCTGATAGTTATATAGTTACAGCAGAATATGAAGGATATAAAACATCAAACATGATTAAAGTTAATCATTGAGTGGTTAAATATAGATAAGAAAGATTGGAAGATGAATAATAAATAAATTATTGTTTTTCTGGATCTTTTTTTAAGAATGGATTATATTAATTAAATTCTTTTTAAACATATAACTTTCATTTTTTGGATTACTTTTAATAAATTTGAACATTATTTATTATTTTTTAG
>JAHKLT010000020.1 GCA_020854915.1 Methanobacteriaceae archaeon
ACGAACTGAAAAAACAATAAATATAGTCTTAGATAATTATACTGCATCATGCATACCTTATTAAAGATATAGCAGAAATTTTAAATATAAATTTAATATATTTACCGAGTAATTCTCCAGAATTAAATCCTATTGAAGATTTATGGAGAATCATAAAAAGAACAGTACCAAACACTTTTATAAAAAGCAAAAAAATCACTAGAAAATCTTTATACTACTTTATTTTATGAAAAAGTAAACGATAAAACATTATATGAAAACTGGTTAGAAGAATTTATAATTTGTAATAAAAGTTAGGTAAAATACTATATATGATGAAATATAATTTATTATTATGATTGATAGTTCCAAATCTATAGTTGAAAGGTATATAAGTGAAGATAAACTTCAAAAGAACATTCATGAATTAGAAAGTGTTGTTAAAAAGGTAAACCGTTTGTATTTTATTAGATTATTATATAAAGACTATTCTGTAAAAGAAGTATGTGATATTTTAGGAATTCCTTCAAGAAAAGATTATAATTGGCTAGAAAAATTTATTGCTAAAAATTAAGTTTTTAACTATATTAAAAATAAGTTCAAATCAATGGATCTGGAATAGGTGGATTTTCTTTTTTAGATTTTTCTCCACCTATTTTTTCAAGTCTTTTTTCTAA
Source organism: Methanobacteriaceae archaeon (assembly GCA_020854915.1). Classification (GTDB taxonomy): domain Archaea; phylum Methanobacteriota; class Methanobacteria; order Methanobacteriales; family Methanobacteriaceae; genus JAHKLT01. The sequence continues at coordinate 657 of JAHKLT010000020.1, forward strand.
AAATCTTTTACCATCTTCAGTTCTTGCATAAATTGGAATTGATTGACCTACTTTTTTTAAGCTATTGTTATCTCCAATTTCTCTTATATATTTAGATGCACATGATGTTATGACATCTGAATTATTAAATAAATCTTCTGCATCTTTTTTAGTCAAAGCAGTGGTGTGAACAGCGAAAGAATAAATATTTACATTAGGATTTTCTTTTTTCACTTCATTTATTTTAATTGCATCTGAAGCAATAGCTATTGTAATAGCTATATTTTTATATCCTTTAGAAATAGCTAATTTTAGTCCTTCAATTTGATCTATCTTTGCGGTTTTAGAATTTAAAATATTTTCTTTCCCAATTTTACTAATTATCTCTGGAATTGGACTTGTTTTTACAAGACCAGATACTCTCCCACCAATTCCTTGAACTAATTCTCCTTCATTAATTATTATTGTTCCACATCCTTCACATACTATAATTGCAGAATCAATGATTTCATCATCTAATAATGTTGATATAATTTCTGATATTCCAAAAGATAGATAATCTTTCATTCTAAGTTCTCTTTCTGGTGTACACATTCCAAAATCATTTATACGAAAGTTAATATTTTCATTAATAGCTTTTTTATCAATTTTTTCAATATTTCTATATTTATGAAAAAGTGGACAATATTCTATTTGAGCTTCCCCAATTTCTTTGATTTTTCCATCTTTAATTACGATTTTAGCTTTTCCGAGAGCTTCTATAATATGTTCATCCATAATATCAACTATAGTTAATTATTTAATTTACAAAATTATAAATTTTACTTAAGAATTATTTTGGTGATTTTATGAAAGAAATTTTTAAAAGAAGAAGTATTAGAAAGTATTCTGATAAAGAAGTAGAAGATGAAAAAATAGCTAAATTATTAAGAGCTGCTATGCAAGCTCCTGGTTCTAGATTAGGTAGTGAACCTTGGGAATTTATTGTTGTTAAAAATAAAAATACAATTAAAAAATTAAGTGAAATGAGTCCTAATGCTAAATTGGTTAGTGATGCAAGTGTAGCTATTGTACTTCTTGCAAATATGGATCGTGTTCATTATCCACAAGTTTGGCAGCAAGATATGTCTGCAGCAGCAACAAATTTATTACTTGAAGCAAGTTATCTTGATTTAGGAGCTGTTTGGATTGGTACTGCTCCAACTCAAGAGAGAATGGATTATTTATCTGAATTGTTTGATTTAAGTGATAATATCAGACCATTTAATATTATTAGTATTGGTTATCCAGCAGAAGGATTAGAAAATAAGTTTTTAGATAAATATGATGAATCTAGAATACATTATGAAGAATATTAATTTAAAAAAGAATTAAAAAATGAGAATTTACTTCTCATTTAATTATATTGAACCATTTCTTCAGTTTCTTGATGACCTGGTTTAATTTTATCCATAGCTTCTTTGAAGTATTTCATTTCAACAACATCAACATCAATATTTTTTCTTAATGCTAGCATTGCTGCTTCACGACATACTCCTTCAATATCTGCACCAACATATCCATCGGTGTTTTTAGCTAATTTTTTAAGATTTACATCTTCTGCAAGAGGCATTTTTTTAGTATGAACTTCGAATATAGATAATCTTGTATCTTCATCAGGAGTATCTACTTTAATGTGTCTATCAAATCTCCCTGGCCTCATTAATCCTGGATCTAAAATATCTGGTCTGTTTGTTGCAGCTATTACTGCTACATCCTCTAGTTCTTCCATTCCATCCATTTCAGTTAATAGTTGGTTAACAACTCTTTTTGTAACTCCACTATCTACATCATTTCCACTTCTTGCACCAGCTATTGAATCTAACTCATCGAAAAATATTACAGTAGGAGCAGTTTGTTTTGCTTTTCTAAATACTTCTCTTACACCTTTTTCAGAATCACCGACCCATTTAGATAATAATTCTGGACCTTTTATAGATATGAAATTAGCTTCACTTTCACTAGCTACTGCTTTTGCAAGTAATGTCTTACCTGTACCTGGAATTCCATATAGTAATACTCCTCTTGGAGGTCTTACACCTAATTTTGAAAAGCTATCTGGATATTTTAAAGGCCATTCAATAGCTTCTTGTAATTCTTGTTTTACATCATTAAGTCCACCAACATCATCCCATTTTATATCTGGAATTTGGACTAAAACTTCTCTTAGAGCAGAAGGTTGAATTTCTTTTAAAGCTTCCCTAAAGTCTTTTTTTGTAACAATTATTTTTTTAAGAACTTCTTCTGGAATTTCTTCATCGCTTTTTATATCAGGAATTATTCTTCTAACTACTCTCATAGCTGCTTCTTTACATAATGATTCAAGATCAGCACCTACAAAACCATGAGTTGTATCTGCAATTTTAGCCAAATCAACATCTTCTGATAGAGGCATGCTTCTTGTATGGATTTCTAATACTTCTTTTCTTTCTTCTTTATCAGGAACACCAATTTCAATTTCCCTATCAAATCTTCCGGGACGTCTTAAAGCTTGATCTAAAGAGTCTGGTCTATTTGTTGCACCAATAACAATTACTTGACCTCTTGATTTAAGACCATCCATTAATGTTAAAAGTTGTGCAACAGTACGTCTTTCAACTTCACCTTGAGTTTCTTCACGTTTTGGAGCTATTGCATCTAATTCATCTATGAATATAATAGATGGTGCATTTTCTTCAGCTTCTTCAAAGAATTCTCTTAGATTTTCTTCAGAACCACCAACATATTTACTCATGATTTCAGGACCATTAATTAATATAAAGTGTGCATCACTTTCATTAGCTACTGCTTTTGCAAGTAATGTTTTACCTGTACCTGGAGGCCCATGCATTAATACTCCTTTTGGAGGAGCAATTCCTAATTTATCAAATAGCTCTGGTCTTTTAAGAGGAATTTCTATCATTTCTCTAACTTTTTTTACCTCTTCTTTAAGACCACCAATATCTTCATAGCTAATATCAACTAAATTACTAACTCCTTCAATTTTAGATACATCTACTGGATTTTCATGTAATTCTACCTGGGTATTAGGACCAATTCTAACGATGCCTGCAGGTTTTGTTGAGACTACTGCAAATTTAATTTCTTTCATAGGTGATAAATCAAACATGCTGTTAAATAAGTTATCTATTCCTCTGGAACCCATATTAGGTGGCATTCCTTGAGGAGATTTAATTCCAGATCCAACAATATCTCCTTGAACCATTACTTTATTCCCAAATAATCCCCTAACATCTCCTTGAACATGAATATTATGTTCTGTTGGAGCTAAAACAACTTTTTTAGCTTCTTGAGCTTCAGCTTTTCTAATAGTGACTTCTTGGCCAATAGATGCATTAGAATTTTTTCGTATTAAACCATCTATTCTTATAACTCCAAGACCTATGTCTGCTTGAGAAATTGATACAGTAGCAACAGTTTTTTTACCACCTTCAATTTCAATTAAATCTCGTTCATTAAGACCTAATTCAGACATGATACTAGGATCTATTCTTGCAATACCCTGACCTATATCTTGCTGTGAAACTGCTTCAGCAACTTTTAATTTCATTTCTTCAACCATGATAATTTCTCCTTTTAATTAATAAATATAATAATAAAAAATTTAATTTTAATTTTCTTAAAATATTTGAAATATTTTAAATACTTTTTGTAACTTTAATCATATTATGTATGTTCTCATATATAAAAGTTTTGGTTTTTGAGGAAAAATATTTCTTTTTAAATTATTTATTTTTAAAAACTAAAACAAAATAATGATTAATTTAATTTAAAAAAAAATTAAAATTAAAATATATTAAAAAGAAAATAAATTAACAGTTAAAAATTAATTTAATAAATTTTAAATAAAATAAAAATTTTTAATAAAAAATATAATATGTTCGTATTAAAGCAAACAAAATATTAAATGATTTTACCAGAAAAACCCTTTAATAAGTCATTAGTTTCTTTAATAAAACTATCATTAAATCCAATAATTTCAATATTCAAACATGTTTGATTTTTGTCAATATTAAATTGATTAGAAACATCTTTTATTTTACAAGATATAATCCCTTCAATTTTTTTAATTGTTTTAGAAATAACTTCAATATTAATATTATTACTAAAAACACAATTAATATTATGTTTTTTATTATCTAAATTATCTATTTTCCATTGTAATAACTCTTCATGTGTTAATAGCTCAAAATGATATGCATTTAAATATATTTTTTTATCATCATAGCTATCTAAAAAAATATCCTTATTGTTTACTTCTTTTAAAATACCAAAATAAGTTTTATCAGAATAAATATCTTTTAAACCAACTTCATTACCAATAGATTTCTGTAACAGTTTAAATTCATGATTTAACGCAATAATTGCCTTATCACTTCGACCTAATGCTGATTTAATATCTCCCATATTTTTAGTAGCTTTATTAGCTATTTCAATAAATTTATCCTCTTCTTTATTTAAAATAACTTCTTTAAGTTCAAGCACTGATTCAGCAAAAATTGAACGAACATTATTCCCATTTGAATTTTTAGACTGAATGAAATATGTTAAATAAGGATTTTGAGAAACAATACGTGCAATCATATCTATCATTAATTTATAAATTGGACTTTCAAAGTTCTCAGTTTCTTTAATGTTTACTTTTAACTTTTCAATAGCTGAAGCAGTAGAAATATATGAAAAATGAGTTAAAACTTGAACAATAGACATCATTTCATCGTGTTTTTTTGCTGTAGTTTCAATAACTCTCATATTTTGATTTTTTAAAAATTTTAAAACTTTAGAATACCACTTACCCTTTTCATTGGGAGTTAAAACTATAACTTGATTATCTAAATTAAATGTTCGAGGCCCAAAAATAGGATGACTTGGAATATATTCTACATTTTTAGGCAAGTATTTTTCCATAAGAAAACTTGGTTCCTCTTTAATAGAAGTTACATCAATCATCAAAGATCCTTCTTCCATATATTGAGCAACTTCTTTTATTACATCACCTGTCCTATCTATAGGAACAGAAACTATAACAATATTAGATGAACTAGCTAAATCATTATTATCTTCAATATAAGTTACTCCAATCTTTAAAGCAATATCCCTACCTTTATCATGATTAGTTCCACTAATAGCTATTTTAAAATCATTCTTTTTTAAAATAATAGCTAAAGTTTCACCAAGACCACTAGTTCCACCAATTATACCAATTTTCATTTTATCATGATAATTTTTATTTAAAGAATTATATAAAACAATCACTAATTAGACTATACAAATAAGAATCATAAATCTTTCCATTTTAAAAAATACTTTTTCTTTTAATACCTTCTAATTTAAATCCTGTTTTTTCTAAAATCTTTTTAGAAGATTAATTATAAGAAAAGGATTCTGCAAAAATACGTATTATATCTAAATTATTAAAAGCTTCATTTATAATAATTTTAATAGCTTTTATCATTATCCCCTTATTCCAATAATCTTAACCTAACCAATAACTATAATTATCCATTATTAATCACCTTATTCATAATAAAATTTCAATAATCTTAACCTAACCAATAACCAAGTTCACCACTTTACAATAAATATCATCTTGAATATGAATATCTATTGAACCTACAGCATTATTATTTACTAAAATAGCTTTAGATAACTGATTTTCATCATTAATAACATACTGAATATAATTTATAGGATTTTTTTTTAGTATAAGTATTTGGAAAAGTATTTCTTAGATTATTCGCTATTTTTAGATTATTTACATTTTTAAAAATACTTTGAGCATAATCTATAGACTAATCTTCTAATTTAAAATTCATAATTAAATATATTAAAAAGAGAAGATAAATAATTTAATAGGTATTTTTAGATGAAAATTATTAAACAAGATAGAAAAAATGGTTTTATTGAAGTTTTACCAGAAGTTTTAGATGACTTATGGCATTTATCCCATATTTTAAAAAAAGGAGACCTTGTATCATCAAAAACTACAAGACGTATACAAGATAATACTGGTGATAAATTAAGAAGTGATCGTGGAGTTAAAAAAACATTCTTTTTAGGAATAAAAGTTGAAAATGTTAGTTTTCATATGTTTACAGGAAAACTTAGGCTTACTGGAATAATTACAAAAGGTCCTGAAGATTTAATCCCTCTAGGTTCACACCATACATTAGAAATCAAATTAAACACCCCTTTAAAAATTAACAAATATCAATGGCCTAAATGGGCAATTAAACGCTTAGAAGAAGCAATTGAATCTTCAAAAAAATTATCTGCAATAATTATTTCTCTAGAAGATGATGTAGCGACAATCGGTTTAATAAGACAATTTGGAATTGAATATTATGGTCCAATAATCGGTTCAATACCTGGAAAAAGAGTTATTGATAAAAATAGACCAAAATTAGTTTTAGAATTTTATAAAAAAGTAGTTGAAGCTATATTAAAATTTGATAGTATCCAAACAATTGTTATTGCAGGACCTGGTTTTGTTAAAAATGACTTTTTAAAATTCCTACAAGAAAAACATAAAGATATAGCTAAAAAAGCTATTATTGAAAACACTGGTTCTGGTGGGAGAGTTGGAATCCAAGAAGTGTTAAAAAAAGGGACTGTTGAAAAAATAACTGCTGAAAATAGAATTGCTCATGAAATAATAGCTGTTGATGAACTTTTAAAAGAAATAGCTATTTCTTCATCCAAAATAGCTTATGGTAAAAAAGAAACGATTAATGCAGCTTATGCTGGAGCTATTTTAAAACTTTTAATTTTAGATAAAATAATAGCTCATGAAAACTTAGAAAAAGTTATGAATATGGTAGAAAATATGAACGGGGAAATAATGATAATAAGTAGTGAACACGATGGAGGAAAACAATTAGAAAGTTTAGGTGGTATTGGAGCATTACTTAGATATCCAATATCATGAAAGTTAATTTAATTAAGTGAAAAATTAATTTAAAACTTCTTCATTAAAAACATCACAAATAAATAATACACATTTACTACATTAATATAAAAAATATTAAATAAGATTAAAATCTAATTTTTTAATAGTAATTTTTAAGATAAATTTATTTAAATAAAATATTTTATTTTAAAAATAATTAATAAAAAAGGTTGTTTAATTATTATGATTTCTTCATCATTAATTTGGGCATTATTAATAGCATTTTTGCTATCCTCCATCCTAACAATTGGTTTAAACATTTTATTTAGGTATTTAGGAAAAGAAGGTTTTTTAGGTAATCTATTCCCTAATGTTAGAGGAGGAATTCCACGAAGTATTGGACTTGTACCCTTTATTTTACTAGCTTTTTGTTTGCCTACTGGTTATAATAATCTAGTTTTAATAATTGGGATATTTGCTTTTATTGATGATGTATTAGGTAGAAGAAGATTTTTTGAATTGCCTATAGAATGGGGGCAGCTTTCTAGAGGAATTGGAATAATACTTGTAATGATTATAGGATTTAGATTAGGTTTTGGTTATTCTTCAATTTTAATTGCTTTCCTTGTTCAACCAATTAATATTTCAGATATGCAACCAGGATCTACCTGTATAGTCACAATTATTATGAGTATAATAACAGCAATTTTGATGTTAATTTTAGGTACTGGTAATATACAAGAAATTCCAGCATATTACACACCTCTTTTAATTTTAGTTGTTTGTTTAGGCTATTGTCCATTAGATTTTGCAGGAAAAATAATGCTTGGAGAGGTAGGTAATCATGCTTTTGCAGTTGCATTAGGTATTAGTTTTTACATGATTGGAGGATTTATACCAACATTAATTCTGACAATAGCAACTATATGTTTATCTGCATTTGTTAGAAGATCAACACTTAAAGTATTCTTTATAAAACGATTAAAGATTAAAAATCCTACATTCGGAGATTATTTTATGGATGTTTTAACTGGTGGAGGCCTTGGAGACTTATTAAGAAGAGTAATCATTGGTAAAAAACAATATAATGTAAAAAATAGTATTTTAATATTATTAGGTTTTAGACGTCTACTATACAATCCATATGCTAAAAAAGATAATACCAGTTTTTCAAAATATGATAATGAAAAACCAAGACTTTACTAAAAGATGATAAAATGAAAGATGTTTTTGATGTAATAAACAATAGAAGAAGTATAAGAGAATATAAAAAAGAACAAATAAAAGATGAAGAGATCAAAAAAATATTAGATGCAGGATTTATGGCACCAAGTGCAAGAGCTGCAAAACCATGGTATTTTACTGTTATTCAAAATAAAGAATTATTAAAAGAAATTGATAAAATCTCTTTAGAAGTAATGGGAAAATCTGGAGATGAATTTTTAGAATCTATTGCTAAAGTTAAAAATAATATATTACATGATGCACCAACAGTTATAATAGTATCCGGAAAGAAAGATGCTCCTAATTTACAAGCTGATTGTAGTGCAGCTATTGAAAATATATTATTAGCAGCTGAAGGATTAAATATTGGTTCTTGCTGGATTGGATTAATACAATCCTTTTTTAAAGATAAAAAAAATATTGAAAAGCTCCAATTACCAAAAGAATACATTCCTCTTTATGCTATTACTTTAGGATATAAAACTAAAGAAAATGAAAAAATTTCAAGAGATAAAAGTAATTATGATTGGATAAAATAATATGAAAGCTTTAATTGTTATAACTGGTAGAGGTTTAGGTGGTGATGCATCAAATGCTTTAAACCTCATTAAAACTTTAGAAAAAAGAGATATTAAATGTGAAATAGCTCTTGATTCATCAGCACCAGGAATATTATTTAAAAAGAATGGTTACTCTTGGCATAAAATAAAGATTCCGCAGGCAGGAGGTCATGCAGTAACTAAAAAAAATACCATTAAAGCTGCTTTAAAGATGATAACTGCTGTTTTTAAAATAAGAAGTCTTATAAAAAAAATAAAACCAGATATTGTTGTAGGAGTAATTGGGGGAGGAGCAGTTGTAGGGTGTGTAGGTGCAAAAATAACAAATGTTCCAGCTGTTGGAATAATCGATACACCATTAGATACTGCGGTTTGTTCAAGACTAAATAGATGTATAATTCTCCCAGAACATCAAATGTTTAAAAATGAAACATTACCTCCCAATTTAGAAAGAGCTTTTTTCTTGATGAATAATGATTTTTCAAAAGGAGATAAAAATAAAGCATTAAAATTAATAAAAGAATCTGCTGAGAAAAATAATTATATCTTTGATGAAAACAAAAAAACAATTTTATTTTCATCTGGTTCTTCCTTATTTGAACTAATGGCTAAAGCAGTATCTGATTTTGCTGAGGAAAATGATGATTATAATATTGTGCTTATTGGTATTCCTTTAAAAGAGGAGTATAATAAATTATTAGATAATAAAAAGATAATCAATCTTAAATATATTAATTGGGTTAAAGATTTATATGAATATGTTGATTTGGCAGTGCTAACTGATGATGGATTAATGATACAAGAAGCAGTTGCATTTGAATTACCATCTGTTGCTCTTACAAGAGTAAAATATGGAAGATATCATAATATGGAAGGGATATATAAAGGAGCTATTCTTGAATCTGAATTTGATGAATTAAATGAAAAAATTCAAGAAGCATTAGATAATTTAGATAAGCTTAGTGAAAAATCTAAAAAATATTCTAAAGAAATTTTTAAAACAAATGATAAAGTTGCAGATATTATAATAGAAGAATATGAAAAAAATAAAAAATAAAAAATTCTTTTAATAATATCTATTCTAATTTTTACTTATGAAAACAAAACAATTTAAAGCCATAAAGACTTAATTATTTTATAGTTTGTATCAGTTGAAGGATGTATCTCAATGAACTTTTCAAAATTATTTAAGTCATCATCGATTCTCATTAAATAGGATAAATAAGATACATCACTTACTGAAGATGGAGAAATAGATGTGATTTTTCCGATTTTATTTAATTTTTCATCAAAAGATATCTTACTTAATCCTACATCCCCTGATAAAATATTCCAAAATGAATTAGGTCCAGCTAATGCGGGATATTTAATATTTTTTAACTTATTTGTATTTTTCTCATTTTCTACAAAACTAACATCCATATTTAAACTAATACTTTGAGGTATACAATTATAATCAATTTTTGTAGGTATTCCTGCCATATTACGACTAGCAACTATTCCCTCCATTCTTGCAATAGGAGTCATTTGATATGATCCAATAACATCCCCTGCAGAATAAATATTCTTTATAGATGTTTCCATAAATTCATTAACTTTAATTGTTTTATCCTCATTTAAATCAACCAAATCATTTACAAGCTCAGAATTAGGACTACGTCCAGTTGCAAAAAAAGAAGTACCTTCAAAATCACCTTTATTTGTAATGATTTTATTTTTTTTAATTTCTAATACATCAGTATTTTCAAAAATAGAAACATCAGAAATTAAATGTTTAATAATATATTCTTTTATATCTTCATCAATATTTTTTAAAAAAGAGCTACGTGAAAAAATATTAACTTCACTTCCAAGTTTAGAATATATATTAGCTATTTCACAAGATAAAACACCACTACCAATGATATTCAATTTTTGAGGAACATCATCCAATTTCAAAATATCTTTATTAGTTAATCCGTATTGATTACCTTTTATATCTGGAATAAATGGTCTTGCACCTGTTGCAATTAAAAGATTATCAAATTCATAACTTTCACCATTAACATATACATTATTTTCATCTAAAATAGCTTCACCATAGAGAAGTTCATTGCCAACAGATTTATTTTCAATTTCATTAAGTTTTCGAAGTTTTATTTGAGTTTCTTTAATTTTTTCAACAATTTTTTCATAAGATAAATCTATTTGACTATTTAAAAACCCATATGAATTAAATCTATTATTCATATCAATAAAACGAGTAATATCTGTTAATGCACAAATAACCATACATCCCTCATTTAAACAAGTTCCAGCTATATGATTTTTTTCTATTAATAAAGTTTCTTCCTTTAATTTCCCAAGTTCCAAAGAAGCCAATCTTCCAGCAGGTCCAGATCCAATAACAATATTTTTCATTAAAAACACATCTTTTTTATAATGAATAATTATATATTCTTAAAACAACAAATAGTTTATTATTAAAAATTTTTTAAGGAGATGTATTATGTGTATTGCAGCACCTGCTAAAGTCAGTCAAATAGATAGAGAAAAGAATAAAGTCGTTGCAGATTTTGGAGGAGTAAAACAAGAAGCTAAATTAAATCTTTTGCAAGATATTAAAATTGGAGATTATATTTTAATTCATGCAGGATATGCTATTGAAAAATTAAGTGAAGAAGCAGCTAAAGAGTCTTTAGAAGCATGGGATGAACTTTTAGCTGTTTTAGATGAAGAAGATAAAGAATTTGCAAAAATGAATAGTCAAGATTAACTATTAAATATGAAAATCAAATATAGTACAATGATTGTTAAAGATATGAATGAATCTGTTAAATTTTATACAGATACCATGGGATTTAAAATAGATAGTGAACATTATCCCCCTAATGCAAAAATAACATTGCTTAAAGGAGAAGGAGATACTCTTTTAGAACTTATCCAAGATGATAAAAATAAGATTGGATTATATTCAATAGGAATGGCTGTTGAAAATATGGATTCTGCTGTTCGTGAACTTAAGTTAAAAGGGGTTGAATTTATTTTAGAACCTACAAAAATATCTATTGGTTTAATGGCCATGTTTAAAGATCCGAATGATATAAATATTGTGTTAATTCATCATGATTAATATATTGATATTCTTATTACACCTTCTATTTTTAAAAATTCATTAATAATATCCCCTGGAACCGGTTCTTCAGTGATAATTGTTAATATAGGCGAATCTTCCATTTCAATATCTTCTGCATAAGCTTGCCTTATACTAACACCTTTAGAAGAAATCAAACTACTTGTAGCTGCTAGTATACCTTTATTATCATATCCCACTTCTATTTCTATTACACCTAATCCTAAACTTTTAGCTATATTTTTTAGAAGTGTTCCAGCAGGAATAATATTTTTAAATATATCTGATAATTCATCATCATTTAAAATTATATCAATAGTAGATTTAATAGCTCTTCTATCTACATCAGCAGCATTAGCAAGAGAAATATCATTTATTTTAAGATCACCACAATAAATTTTCTTATCATCGTCTAATCGTAATCCAAGTTCAATCATTTTTTTAGCTACTCTCATTCTAGCAGGATATTTCTTGAACTTTTCATTTAATCTTTCCCACATTTATAACAAAACTCCAAACATTTGTACATTAATGATAAAAATATATTTATTTTATTTATTTAATAAGCATTACTAAAAATTTTAAAAAATAAATTAAATCAATTAAAAAAATAATAAATAATAGTAGGCTAGCTGGGATTCGAACCCAGGACCTCACGGTTATCAGCCGTGCGCGCTAACCAAGCTGTGCCACTAGCCTATGTGAAATAATAAAATTTAAAATAGAAATTACAACTTAGTATAAGATTTTAGTTTTCTTATATTTAAAGATTACTTATTTTAGCATAAATTTAAAAAAATTTATTAAAAATAAAAATATTAAATGATTATTTATTAATCATTTCATTAATAGAATCTGCCATAACATGGCCTTCTACAACTATTTCAGCTTTGTCAACACCGTCAACGCTTTCAACTTCTCTTTTAGCATCAGTTGCCATACGAGTAACACTCATACAACCAGGATTAGTTGGTTTAATAGTCACTTTAGCTTTACCATCATTTATTTCAATGTTTTGAACTAATCCCATTTCAACAATACTAACACCCATGTGAGGATCATTGACTTTAGAGATAGCATCTTTTACATCATTAATTAACTCTTCTGACATCTAATTTCTCCATTAAACATATTTTTCTATAAAAAAATAAACATATAGAAATTCATTTATTTACTTTAGATTTAATAATATTTATAGATAGCTATTTTAAAACAAGTTAATATAATTATTTTTGTTAATTTATTTTTTAAAATAAGTTTTTTTTTAAAAGTTTTTTTTAAATATTATGATAGTTAATTCAATGAAAATGATTTCGAATAAACTTATCCATTTGAATATTTATTATTTAATAATTTAAAAATTCAAAAAAATTCAAAAAAAAATATTCATTTAACTCTATGTTTAATTTTAATAGCTATACCATTTTCACAATTTTCCATTTCATATCCAGAAATTACAGCCTTACCAACAGCAACAACTTGATTTTTATAAACAACAACAACTTCATCATTAGGAATAATATTTTTAGATGCTTCAGAAATACCTGGTACAAAAACAGTATTAGTTTTAAGCTCAAAATCAATTTTAACAATATTTATGCCTAATTCATATAATTTTTTCCCACCTTCAAGATGTAAAGTAAAAAAACCTACATCTTTATTTAAAAGAGCTAACTGTTTACTACCTGAAAATATTCTCTTATGATATCTTCCTTTAGATAGAACATTATCAGGAATAAATTCTTCACTACCAAATTGATAAATAGCTATTGACCTAAGTTCATGTAAATTTTTATCTCGTTTTTTAATTTTAGAATAATTTTTTAATTCCATTCTTAAATTATATAAGGAATCCGGAGATGTTGGCCTACCATCCTCACAAGTATAAACACAATCATCTAAATAATTTTTACAAACTTCTTCATAGCCTCCATGAACATTAGCAACGACATTTTTATCTCCAACATAAGATTTTAACAATTTACCAGAACTTTTTACCTCTTCATAGCTCCAATCACCTGTAACACCAACATCATAAGATTGAATAGGAAAAGTATTTTCTAATTCTCTTGGACAAATTCCAAAAGGAGATGTAATGATTAATTCTTGAAAAGAGCGTGAGACTTTTTTAAATTTTTGATGTGACTTTGAATCAGAATAAGGTTTTTTCATACTACATGGAAGAATAACAACAACATCACCAATAGGTTCCATTAGTAACATTCTTTCTCTCCATCTAAGAGCTTCTGGACGATATAATGACTCTTCACTTGAGCAAATAACTTTCATTAAAAAATCAACCTTTATAAAATAAAAACTTTTAAAATATTTTTGAAAATGAGTTAAAAATAAGTAATATATATTATTTATGTTCAAACGGTTCTATTAACAATTCATTAAGTTCTTTTAGTCTTTCAATATTTTTTTTTGGATTTTTCATACATTTTTCCCATTTTTTAATAACAAAATCTATACTGACTTCTTTATCACCATGAATTAAATTATCACTATGGGCAACAATTTTTTCTTCAAGAGTTTTAGGAATATATGACTTTTTAGGAAGACCTATATCACTAGATTCTTCTTCACTAATACCTGCACCAACATGACGCTCAATAATTTTTATAACCTCTTCAGAATAACCATATTTTTTAGCTAATCTCGCACCAACAATTGCATGATTAATATTATGAGTTTTACAACGACCAATATCATGAAGCAGTGCTCCTTTTTTTATGATATCCAGATCAACATTATCAAATTGTTTAGCTATTTCTAAAGCTTTATCTCGAACTGCAATAGAGTGATTAATAATATTTTCATCACATTTTTCTTTTTTTAAAATTTGAATCTCCATATTAACACTTAAAAAAAAATTCAGCAAAAAAAATATTTAATTGATTATTTAGATGATCCACTAGATTGATATGCTTTCTCACAAATTTGAATATCTTCTTTGATTTTTTTTATTATTTCAGTATTTTCTTCAAATTTTACTTCATCCCCACATTCTGGACACATAAAATCTAAATTTGAAGCTGTTTCAAAATCAAAACGAACATCACCATCTGGACAAACAAAAAACATATTATTTTCTTCTTTTTGCAACATATTATTCAAATTATCAAGCATTTTGTTAGATTTCATTTTAAGTTGCTTTTCAACTTCTTCATTTTCAAAAACCCAATCATAAGTATACCATTGAGTTTCAGGATCCTTACTTCTTTTATAAGAAGCTAATCCTTCATCATGAAGTTTATAAAGAATTTTTCTAACAATATTAAGCCTAATTTCAGTTTTCTCAGCAATTTCTTCATCTGTAGTTGTACCATCAATTAAACATTTAACTATAGATAAATTTTCTTCATTTTCAACAACATCTGTTAATAAATTAATTGCTAACGGGTCATTCAACATTTAATTTCTCCTAATTTAATATAATTTGATTTTATCACGATATATTACAAATAAAAATGAATTAATCAACATAAAGAGAGAATTAATAAAAAAGAACAATACAAACCCCTATATCAAAGACATTTTTATAATTATAATATTAATGTATTATATATTTCTAATCTAATATAAATTTTATGTTTTATAAAAAAATTAAGAATCAAAATCATTATCTACTTTTCTTATGATTACAGCAGGAGTATGAATTATAGAATTCAAATGATCAAGAGTAATTTTACTCCCTTCAAGACCTAAGATTTTTTTAGCATCATGAATTGTACTCATTGTACTAGCTAATGTTTTTTGATAATCTTCAGAAATATTAGCTATTTTCAATGCATCTTCAACATTAATTTTACAAGAAGAAGCAAGAGGAGTAGAACCTATATTTTCACAAAATTGTCCAAGAAAATAGGCTAAAAATCCTTTATCTGAATCAATACCATCAATAGCTATAGGCAGTCCAGTAAAATATTTATTTTTTCTTTTATAAGTTGCATCAGTATCAACTATTAAAACTTTAATATTCTTATTTAAATAATTTTTAATTTCAATAGCTACTTTTTG
This sequence comes from Methanobacteriaceae archaeon, assembly GCA_020854915.1. Taxonomy (GTDB): domain Archaea; phylum Methanobacteriota; class Methanobacteria; order Methanobacteriales; family Methanobacteriaceae; genus JAHKLT01. The sequence continues at coordinate 16,483 of JAHKLT010000020.1, forward strand.
AGGATCATTAGGAAGCAGTGAAACATAATTTCCAGGAGCATTACTCAAATCAATTCCTGCCTCAGAAGCTGGTTTTAAAGCATGTTTCCACCCATATAATTTTAAAACAACTTCTTTATGTATAATTGATTCTTTAGGTAATTTTCTCAAATTTTTAATAGTTCTTTTTTTAATTTTTATTAATGGACCTAAAATATAACCCCAAAAATACTTACTCCAAACTATTGCAAGAAACCAAGATTTAAAAGAAGGTTTATATTTAGATTCATTAATTAATCTACCTTGAGAGATAGCAATAGGAGTCTCAGCAATAACAAAAAAATCACCATCTTTTATTAAATATTTTGCTTTATCAAGAATAGGATTTAAGCTTTCATTAGGAGAAATATACTTTGTTTCAATAGGAATAATTAAATAATCCCCATCCTTTGATAAAATTTTCTTTTTTGAGATTATATTATCTTTATGCATAATAATAACTAAAATTTTTAAATTAATATATAATATAACTAGTATTTTAATTAAATATTTATGTTTTTAATAATTAATATTTATATAAGGTTGTATTATTTATGAAAGAATCTATAACATATTTTGAAAAAGAAGGAAAAGAAAATACAGATGAACTTATATCTTTAATAAAAGAAAAAATACAAAAAACAAAGATTAAATATATAGCTATTGCATCAGTAACTGGTGAAACTGCCTTAAAATTAAATAATGAAATTAATGACATTAAAATAATCAATGTAACCCATTATAGTGGTTTTAAATCTCCAAATGAAAATGAAATATCTAATGAAATGATAAAAAAATTAGATGAAAATGGAATTAAAACATTTCAAGGAGCACATGCATTTAGTGGAGCCTGTAGAGGAATAACAAATAAATTTGGTGGATTAACACCATTAGATATAATTTCTCAAACTTTACGTATGTTCTCTCAAGGGGTTAAAGTTTCATGTGAGATTTCATTAATGCTTGCTGATGCAGGAATGATACCAGTTGGTGAAGAAATTCTAGTTATTAGTGGAACAGGCCAAGGAATTGATACAGCAATAATATTAACTCCATGCAATATGGCAAATATTTTTGATTTAAGAATACATGAAATAATAGCTATGCCTAGACCATAATAGAGAGTTATTTTAAATATATTAATAATAATATTCAAAAAATGGAATAATAGTCTTAATTTTTTATATTAACTAACAAGGTGTCTGATTTATGTGAAATTTCCAACCAGATAAATTTCGCATAAAAGGACACATTGTTATAAAAAAATTATTGAAATTTTAAATATTTTAAAGATACTTTTAATGTTTACGAATAAAAAAAATATTTCCATCAAATAAGTATATTTTTTAGAATTAAAAGATTTAAGATAATAAAAATTTATTATTTTAGCTAATTTTTTTTATTGTAGTCATATTTTTAAATATAATAATAACTTAAATTTAACTATTTGAAATAATCCTTATTTCAAAAGAATAATACGTTAAGAGCATTTTTTCATTAATTAATCAAAATTATAATTGTTATAGAAAATTTATAAGAAAATAAATTATTTATACAAAAAATAAGCTATTCTAATTATAATCATAGTTGCCTTTAAATATTAGTTTATACAAAATTACTATTATATTTAATACAATTTTTATGCGGGGTTAATACGTGAAATTTATAGACGATGCTATCAAAGAATCTGAAAAAAGAATGGAAACCAGTTCTCCAGATAAAATATCTGCAGACTTAGACGATGAACTTATTGCTTTAATGGACAAAAGTAAAGCTAATATTTTTGTTGTAGGAACAGGTGGTGCTGGAAACAATACTATTTCAAGATTAAATGAAATAGGAGTTGAAGGAGCTAGTACCATAACAATAAATACTGATGCTCAAGATTTATTTTACAGTCAATCTACTAAAAAAATTCTTTTAGGAAGACAAACATGCGGAGGACTTGGTGCTGGTGGTGAACCGTCCGTTGGTGAAGAATGTGCTGAAGAAACCGAAGATGAAATTAGAGATGAGCTTGAAGGTGCAGATATGGTATTTGTTACCTGTGGTTTAGGTGGAGGAACAGGAACTGGGTCTGCTCCAATAATCTCAAAATTATCTAAAAAAGCAGGTGCTTTAACTGTAGCTGTTGCTACAATGCCTTTTTCAGCAGAAGGTATTAAAAGAAGAGAAAATGCAGAAAAAGGTTTAGAAAAACTTAAAGCTAATGCAGATACCGTTATTGTAATTCCAAATGATAAACTTTTAGAAGTTGCACCTAATCTACCTATAAATAAAGCATTTATGGCCTCTGATGAAATTTTAGGAAGAGCAGTAAAAGGTATCACTGAATTAATTACTAAACAAGGATTAGTAAGTTTAGATTTCGCAGATATTAGAAGTATAATGGAAGGTTCAGGAATGGCAATGATAGGTATGGGCGAATCTGAATCAGGAGATAGAGCATTAGAATCTGTCCACGAAGCATTAAGTAGTCCTTTACTTGATATAGATATTTCTGATGCTAAAGGAGCTTTAATTAATATATCTGGTAGTTCTGACTTAACATTACATGAATCTGAAAAAATTGTGCAAATTGTAGCTGATAAATTAGATCCAGAAGCTAATATCATATGGGGAGCACAAATTGATGAAAACTTACAAAACACAATAAGAACTACAATAGTTGTTTCAGGAGTAAGATCACAATATACATTTAATAATAAACCAGAACCAGATGTAACTGAACCAACAACAGAACCACATTCTTCTAGTGATAGTAACGAATTGGATGATTTTATTGATGGGATCTTTTAAACCCACATACTAATCATTCTATTTTTAACTTATTTTAAAACAGAAACTTATATAAATAAAATAAAATAAATTTAAATTATTTATTATTTTATTATAAAAAATTTAATTAACATAACTATTTTCGGTATTTCAATGAATGTCAAAGAAGAATTAAGCAAAACTATAAAAGATTGTAAAAGAGTATTAAGGATTTCAAAAAAACCAACCAGTGAAGAATACATATCTTTTGCTAAAGTAACAGCTCTTGGGATAGTAATAATCGGAGTTATTGGATTCATAATAGTTCTTATAGGTCAATTAATAGGATTATAAAACAATAGCATTTATTAGTTTTTTTAATTTTTAATTAAAACTTAAAAATTTATTTTTAAGGAAAATACTCTAATTAGATTCTTTTAATTTTTAAATTTTATTTTTTAATAAGCTCATAAAAGAGTTTAAATACTACTTGATTCTTATATAATAATATTATATAAATCTAATTTTTAAAATTTATATTTTTTTACTTAACTTTAATTTATATTGGATTTTATAATGAATTTTAATTTAACTTATAACTAAATAACAATTAGAAATACATAGGTGAATTTCTCATGGAAGATATTGAAAATTCTATATATGCTCTAAAAACATCCGCAGGACAAGAAAGGAATGTAGCTAGATTATTAGCTCGTAAATCCAAAGATAGTGGTGTTGGAATATGTTCCATACTTGTACCTGAATCTTTAAAGGGGTATATATTAGTAGAGTCCTCAACAAAAATTGATATGCGGAATCCGGATATTAAAGTCCCACATTTAAGAGGTATTGTTGAAGGAAACAAAGATATAACTTTTGAAGAAGTTAAAAAATTCTTAAACCCAGAACCTATCATTTCATCCATACAAAAAGGAAGTATTGTTGAACTTGTTTCTGGTCCATTTAAAGGAGAAAGAGCCAAAGTAGTTCGTATAGACGAATCAAGAGAAGAAGTTGTTCTTGAGTTAATAGAAGCTGCAGTACCTATTCCAGTTACTGTTAAAGCTGATCAGATTAGAATTATTCAGAAGGAGGCAGATTAATGGCAAAAGATACTGTTGAAATCCTAATTGAAGGAGGGAGTGCTACTCCTGGACCACCATTAGGCCCTGCATTAGGACCTCATGGGGTTAACATGATGTTAGTAGTTGATGAAATTAATATCAAAAGTTCTGACTTTAAAGGAATGAAAGTGCCTGTTAAAATACATATTGACAGTGAAACTAAGGACTTTGAAGTAGAAATTGGTACACCACCAACTACATCATTAATTATGGAAAAACTCAACATAGAAAAAGCTTCACATGAACCAGGTACTGATATGGTTGCAGATTTATCTGTTGAAGAAGCTTTAAAAATAGCTAGAATGAAATTTGATTCATTACTTGCTAATGACTACAAGCATGGTACTAAAGAAGTCATGGGTACTTGCGTAAGTATGGGTATTACAGTAGATGGAAAAGACCCTCGTGATGCTCAAAAAGCAGTTGATGCTGGTGAGTATGACGATATTTTAGTAGAATAACTTTCTACTATATTTTATATTAAATTCAGTGTATATGATATTATAATATTTTATTATAATGGATATACTGATTATGTTCATGAATTAGTATAGATTCTATTTTTAATCGATACTCATGAAACCAAAATTCCACTGAACTAAGGTTCATGGAGGATTTATATGACACAAGATGTATTAGAAGCGGTGAAGAAGGCAAAAGAACAGTCAAAGCCGAGGAACTTCACACAATCTATTGATATTATTATTAATGTCAAAGATTTAGATGTCCAAAAACCGGAAAATAGGTTTGATGAGGAAGTTACTCTTCCTAACGGCCGTGGCAAAAATGTTAAAATTGGAGTCATAGCTGATGGGGAACTCACAGTTCAAGCTAAAAATGCTGGTGTCGATCTTGTAATAACTAAAGCAGAATTAGAAGAGTTAGGTAAAGAAAGGAAAAAAGCTAAAAAAGCGGCTAATTCCATTGATTTCTTTATTGCTCAAGCAGATATGATGCCACAAGTTGGTAGATTTTTAGGTCCAGTTCTTGGTCCTCGTAAAAAAATGCCTAAACCTGTACCTGCATCTATCAAATTAGAGCCACTTTTAGAAAGGTTAGGAAATACTGTTAAAGTAGGTATTAAATCTCAACCTTCTATTCAAGTTATAGTTGGAACTCAAGATATGACAGATGAGCAAATAGCTGAAAATATTGAAGCTGTTCTTACAATCTTAGACCGCCACTTAGAGAAAGGAAGAAATCAAATAAAATCCATGTTTATTAAAACAACAATGGGCCCAATAGAGAGGATGATCTAATGGCTCATGTTGCTGAATGGAAAAAAGAAGAAGTTAATGAGATAAAAGGTTTAATAGACACTTATGAAGTAGTAGGTATTGTAGATTTATTAAATATTCCTGCAAAACAACTTCAAGAAATGAGAAGAAGCCTTAATGGCAAAGCTATTATAAGAATGTCTAAGAAAAATCTTATTGATTTAGCTCTTAAAGATTGTAATACTGGTAAAAAAAATATTGTTGATTTATCAGAACATATGAATGGGCAAGTAGCTATTATTGCTACAGAAATGAATCCTTTTAAATTATTTAAAATATTGGAAAATAATAAAACAGCAGCTCCTGCAAAACCAGGTTCAATAGCTACTGATGATATTATTATCCCTGAAGGAGACACTGGTTTTGAACCAGGACCATTTTTAGGTGAATTACAACAAATTGGTATACCCGCAAGAATTGATAAAGGAAAAATTGTTGTTTCAGAGGAACATGTTCTTGTAAAAGAAAATGAAAAAATATCCAAAGAAGTAGCTTCAACTTTATCAAGAATGGATATCAATCCAATGGAAGTAGGAATTGATTTAAAAGCAGTTTATGAAGATAATGCTGTTTATACAACAGATGTGCTTGAAATTGATGAAAGTAAAACACTTACAGATATTCAAAACGCATTTTCAAATGCATTCAACTTATCAGTTAATGCAGCGATCCCTACAAAAGAAACTATTTCAACCATTATTAAACTTGCTCATACAAAAGCATTTAATGTTGCCATGGAATCTGGCGATATTAATTCAAAGACTTCTGACTTATTAATAACTTTAGCTCACAATAAAATGTTATCTTTAGCTTCACTAATAGCTGAAGAAAAACATGCTTTAGATGAAGAATTAAAAGAAAAATTATCAAAAGTACTTGCAACTCCTGCAGTTTCTGATAATAAATCTAAAGATGATGAGCCTGAAGAAAAAAAGGAAGAAGAAGAGGAAGAAGATAATGAAGAAGAAGCAGCAGCAGGATTAGGTGCTCTGTTTGGCTAGTCAAATTATCAAATTTTTAATTTTAAAAACTAATCTATTCAAATTTAATAAAAAAATATGGTGATAACATGGAATATATATATGCGGCAATGATTTTGCATACTACAGATAAAGACATTAATGAAGAAAATGTTAAGAGTATTATAGAAGCAGCTGATATTGAAGCTGATGATGCTAGAATTAAAGCTTTAATTGCAGCTTTAGAAGATGTGGATATTGAAGAAGCTATGGAAACTACAGCTATGGCAGCAGCTCCTGCAACTCCTGCAGCATCTGAAGAAGAAGTTGAAGAAGAAGTTGAAGAGGAAGAAGAAGAGGAAGATGAAGAAGAAGCTGAAGAAGAAGCAGCTGCTGGTTTAGGTGCTTTATTCGGATAGATTCAATCTATCTTTCTTTTTTATTATTTTTTATATACTATTTTTAGTTTTTTTCAAATATAACATCTAGATTTTCAAATTTTTTAAATATTATCATTATAATAACTAATTTTTATTCACTTACATTAAAAAATAATAAAGAAAATCCAATGAACAATGCTAAAATCATCTTCACTTAATAACAATGAATATATTAAATACACTAATAATAATGGTGTTGCTACTATAAATACTGATTTTAAACAGTATTATCAATCCAAACTTCACATTGTTTTAATACAGTTTTCATAGCGCATTCTAATCCTTCAGGAGGATAGTCATATTTTTTAAGTAATCTTTTAATAGTTACTCTCATTTTTGCCCTTGCACTCTTTTTTTCTTTCCAATCAATAGTTCTATTTTCTCTTAAACTTTCAGTTAACTCTTGAGTAATTTTAACCAAATCTGAATCATTATAAAAATCTTTAATATTTTCTGGCTTTGTGATTGCATCATAGAAAGCTAATTCTTCTGTAGTTAATCCTAAATCATTTCCTTTATCATGTTCATCTTTAATATTTTTAGCAATATTCATTAATTCTTCAATAACTTCTTCATTAGATATGTGCCCATTAATATAGTTATTCATAACTTTTTTAAGCATGGAAGAGAATTGTTCTGATTTAACAAGATTTGTTCCGGTGAAAACATTAATTTCTTCGTTTAATAGTTTTTCTAATAATTTTATAGCTAGGTTTTCTTCTTTCATTACTGCAATTCTTGCTAAAAAGTCAGGATCAAATAAAGATACTTCATCTTTAACATCAGAAAATAAATTAATTACTCCTTCACTTTTTATAGATTGTTTTAATAATTCATTTATACCATTATTTATTTCTTTAAGTGATAAGTGTCCTTTTGATGTGATTCTTGTAAGTAATATTCGGACTGATTCGAAAAATGCTGCTTCAAATCTTTCTTTTTCAGTAGCTATGCTTCTACAAAGTGAAAGTGATTGTTTTAGCATTAAAGCTTCTTTAATAAATGTTTCTTGAGTTTTTTCTTTTTTTGGTTGTTCAAAGAAATTCACTGCTCCTTGAATAGCTTTAGCTCTTTTTAGATTATCTTCACCAAAAAAGTCAGAATAATCAAAACCATGTATTTGATCTTGACAAATATGAAGTTTTTCTTGGAATAATGGATATGCTTTCTTAGCAATGTCCATATCACCATATTCTTTTTGATCTCTTTCAGTATATTCACTCATAGCTTTCCTGAGAGCTGATGAAATACCAATATAATCAACTATTAAACCGCCTGTTTTACCTTTAAAAACACGATTTACTCTGGCTATTGCTTGCATTAAATTATGTCCTTGCATTGGTTTGAATATATACATTGTTGATAGTGATGGAACATCAAATCCAGTAAGCCACATATCAACTACAATAGCTATTTTTAATGGGTCTTCATCATCTTTAAATTTATTTGATAGTTCCTGTTTATCTGTTTTTGTCCCTATAATATCATGCCATTCTTCTGGATCATTATTAGATCCTGTCATTACAACTTTAACTTTTTCATTCCAACTTGGTTCGAGTTCTAGAATTTTTTTATATATTTTCATTGCAATTGATCTGGAATATGCAACAATCATTGCTTTACCACTAAGTTCATATTGCCTATTATTTTTGTAATGGTTTATGATATCTTTACATAGTGAATCAATTGTTTCAGGTGATCCAAGTATTGATTCCATTCTACTTAATTCTTTTTTACTTTTTTCAATATCGCGCCTTGTGGCTTTTAAAGATAATATATCATATTCTTTATCTATTTTATCTAAAACTTCTTCATCAAGATTAAGTTTTATAGCTCTACTTTCATAATGTATAGGTACTGTTGCTCCATCTTCTACAGATTGAGTCATATCATATATGTCAATATAATTACCAAAAACTGCTTGTGTACTTTTATCTTTCTTTGAAATTGGAGTTCCAGTAAAACCTATATAAGTCGCATTAGGAAGAGCATTTCTAATTTTACGTGCAGCACCTATTTTAATTTCACCAGTTTCCAGATTTACATTCTCATCTAAACCATATTGACTTCTATGAGCTTCATCTGATATAACAACAACATCCCTTCTATCAGTTAATGGTTCATCAGATTCTTCAAATTTTTGCATTGTAGTAAAAAAGATACCATTAGCTTTATGATCATTTAATAATTTTTTAAGATTATTTCTACTTGTAGCCTTCTTTGGTGTTTGTCTTAAAAAATCAGATGCTTTACTAAATTGAGAATATAATTGTTCATCTAAATCATTTCTATCTGTAACAATTACAAAAGTAGGACTATCTAATTTGTCTTGAAGTTTTTTAACATAGAACACCATTGATAAAGATTTTCCACTACCTTGAGTATGCCAAAACACTCCACCTTTACCATCACTTTTAATTGCATCTTCAGTTCTTGAAATTGCTTTATTAACTGCAAAGTATTGATGATATCCTGCAAGTATTTTAATATATTTACCATGATCTTTAGAATATAAATTAAAATATTTTAATATATCTAAAAACCTACTTTTATCAAAGATTCCTTCAAAAAATACATCAAAATCGGCATATTGTGTATTTTCATAATTTCCATCTGTAGTTTTCCATTCCATAAATCTATCTTCAGGAGAAGTTATAGTTCCTGCTTTTGATGTTGAAAAATCACTCATTACACAAAATGCATTATAAACAAATAAAGAAGGAATTTCTTTCATATATTTTTTAAGTTGCCTATATGCAGATTATGCATCTGTATTTTCATTTGAAGGGGATTTAAGTTCAATTACAACAAGAGGAATTCCATTTACAAATACAACTACATCAGGTCTTTTAACAGCTTTATCTTTAACAGTCCATTGATTAATTACAGTAAAATCATTGTTATTTGTGTTTTCATAATCAATTAATTTAACTAATTCAGTTTTTTCTTCATTATTTTCTAAATAATTTACAGCTATTCCATTTTGTAAATATTCTGTGAAAGTACTATTTCGCTCTTCAATACTTCCAAAATCAATATTTTTAAGTTTTTCAATAGCTGCATTAATAGCTTCCTGATTTTTACCTTTATTAATATTATTTAGACTAATTTCTAGTTGTGGATGATATAAAGGATTTGTGTAATCTCTTTCAATATCATGTCCTAATTGACAATTATAATTTAAGTTTGAAAACAATTGCAATATAGTATCTTCATATGAATCTTCATTGTAAATGGAAATCCTCTCCTTAAATTATAATATAGTATGAATAATATAAATATTAATTTATATTATTAAATTTCTACTTTTGATACATCTATTTCTCCAGACATTAATTTTGGTAAAAGAATATCTCTTAATTTAGTTAATTTCTTGTTTTCATAAGTATTTATGTTAATTTTTTGCATAAAATTATTACATAAATCTTCAAATTTCATTAGAACATTGTGTGAAGGTAAAATAATTTCAATTTCTTTAATTATCTTTTGTGAAATTAATGGTTGTGTTGATCCTATATTTAATGAATCATAATTAATTAGCTTAAGGATTTGATATACAAAGTTATAATAGTTGCTTTTTATAACTAATGTATTGTCTGAGGGGAATGATTTATTATATTTTCTTTGAACAATACCTAATGTGCCTACTCTACCAATAATTAGTATTTTATTATTATATAACTCCTCATTAGTATATCCCATTATATTACTAGCTCCTATTATCGGGACATTAAATTCATTATTTTTTATTTCAGATTTACAAAAAGGTCTTTTTCCACTAGTAATTTCAATAATTTCTTCCAATTTAATTATTTCAAAAGTTTTAGGAATTTTTCCCCATTTTGAATCCTTAAAATTCTCTTTTTTAATATTTTCAAATTTTACAAATAAATATATAAAAATTTCTTTCATAATATTTTCTAAATTTTGATTTATCTTTTCATTTAATTCAATTTTATTATCTATACTCATTAGTATACTACTAATATTTTTTTGAATTTTTAAAGAAGGTAAATTTATAAATATATTTTTAAAAGATTTTCCAGATATTTCTTGGAATGTGGAACCACTAGCATGGTTTTTTATAGTAGTCATGTTATTTTTTAACCAGTAATAAAAAAAAATATAATCACAAATTTGATTATCACAAACCACACTTTTAAACCCTTGGTTTGTTGATAGTTCATTGTTTGCTATAGCTACATATCCAATAGGTGCTCTAGATGTTAATAAAACAGTATTTTTTGGCAATAATTTTGCACTAGAATTTTTTAATCCTTGTTTAGAAATATTTCTTTCACCTATAGAAATATACATATAAACATAATTTGATAAATCTTTAGGAGTTAACCAACTAATATTACCTCCCCAATAATCATTTATTTTTGTTGATGGAGTTCCACCTGAAACAATTTTCCCTATGTCTTTTATTTTATATTTTTTAAATTCCATAATATCAGCAAATTATTTTTAATAATAGTTAAGCTAAAATGTAAACCCTATTTCATCTAAACTTTTTCGAATTTGCTTTTCTAATTCATCAGATTTATCAAATAGTTCTCCTAATTCTTTAGTTAATTTATCCATCTTCTCTTCAAATGGTATTCCATCATCTTCTGGATCTTTAAATCCAACATATCTTCCAGGTGTTAATATATAATCATAATTTCCTATTTCTTCTGTTGTAGCTATTTTACTAAATCCTTTTTCTTCTTCAAGTTTATCATTTTCAAATTCATCAAATGCAGTAGCTATTTTTGATATATCTTCATCAGTTAATGTTCTGAGTTTTCTTGATACCATTTCACCTAATTCACGAGCATCAATAAATAATGTTTTTCCTTTTTGTTTTTTATTTTTATTAATTATCCAAAGACATACTGGAATTCCTGTTGTATAAAATAGTTGGGTAGGTAGTGCAACGATTCCTTCTATTAAATCGTCTTTTATAATAGCTTCTCTTATTTTTCCTTCACCTGATGTTGTTGATGAAAGTGATCCATTTGCTAGAACTAATCCTAATCTTCCATTTGGTGCTAAATGTGATATCATGTGTTGTATCCATGCATAGTTTGCATTTCCTTTTGGTGGTATTCCATATTTCCAACGAACGTCATCTTGTAGTTTTTCTTGTCCCCATTTTTTCATATTAAATGGTGGATTAGCTAGTATATAATCTGCTTTTAAGGTTGGGTGTAAATCATTTAAAAAAGTATCTGCATTATGTTCTCCTAAATTAGATTCTATTCCACGAATAGCTAAATTCATTTTAGCCATTTTCCAGGTGGTTGGATTTGATTCTTGCCCATAAACTGAAATATCATTGATGTTGCCAGTATGGTTTTCTAAGAAATTTTTTGATTGAACAAACATTCCTCCACTACCACAACATGGATCGTAAACGCGGCCATTATATGGTTTTATTATTTCAACTAATGTTTTAACTACTGATGCAGGTGTGTAAAATTCTCCTGCTTTTTTACCTTCGGTTTCAGCAAACATTGAAAGACAATATTCATAGGTACGCCCAAGAATATCTTTTTTATCTCCATGTTCAGCCATTTTAACATTAGTAAATAAATCTATAACAGCACCTAATTTTGTTTTATCTAATTCTGGTTTGGAAAAAGTTTTTGGTAAAATCCCTTTTAAAGAATTATTTTCTTTTTCAATAGCTCGCATAGCATTATCAATAAAAATTCCATTTTCTTCACTATGTGCATTTTTAGCTATTTCACTCCAACGAGCTTCTGAAGGAACATAAAAAATATTTTCTGCTGCATATTCATCCCTATCTTCTTCAAATCCATCTCCTTCTTTAATGAGTTCATCATATCTTTCTTCAAATTTATCAGAAATATATTTAAGAAAAATTAAACCAAGAACAACATGTTTATATTCTGCTGCATCCATTGATCCTCTTAATTCATCTGCAGCATTCCATATTTGCTTTTCAAAACCTATTTCAGCACTATTCTTTTTAACCATTACAACACCAAATTGCTTTTAAGATATAATAATGTTTAAAGTTTATTGTATAAATATTAATTTAAACTAAAATTCCAATAATGAAGATAATTCTTATTTAGGTAATCTACCTGATGGCATTAAAATAAACTTTATTCATAAAAATTTTCAAACATCCACTCTGAGTGAAAAAAGAAAAGCATCTGCATACATTGATTTAAGTATTGATAAATAAAATTCAAGAAGAATTTATACTCAATTAGATAATGCATCTGTAGAAGTATTAGTTAATAAAACTGCAATCATTTAAACGATTCTAATGAATCATTGATAGCTTATGAAAAAGCTTTAAATATTAACCCTAATAACAATTCTAATATGAAAAAAGAACTTGAAATTCGTTTAAACAAAAGTAATATTAACAGTAATGATTCTTAATAAAAGATATTTAAATTAGTTTTTATAATATTTAATTATTACATAATTATAGCTGATATTATGACAGAGATATTTACAAGATTAGGGTATAAAAAATTAAAGTGTGAAAAATGTGGTGAGGAATTCTGGTCTATAAAAGATAGAACTACATGTGGAGATGCTCCATGTGATGAATATAGTTTTATTGGAAATCCTGCAACTTCAAAACCATATAATTTATATGAAATTCAAAATGCTTTTAAAGAATTTTTCAAAATGGAAGGTCACACAGCAATAGATAGATATCCTGTTTTAGCTAAAAGATGGAGAGATGATGTATTTTTAGTAGGAGCATCAATTTATGATTTTCAACCATGGGTCACATCAGGTTTAGTTGAGCCTCCAGCAAATCCTCTTACAATAGCTCAGCCATCTATACGTTTAAATGATGTAGATAATGTTGGAAGAACTGGTAGACATATGACTTGTTTTACAATGGGTGCTCACCATGCTTTTAATAAAGAAAATAAAGAAATTTATTGGAAAGATGAAACAATTAGATTGTGTCATGATTTTATAACAAGTATAGGAATTAATAGTGAAGAAATTACCTTTATAGAATCTTGGTGGAGTGGAGGAGGTAATGCTGGGCCTTGTCTTGAAGTTTGTGTTCGTGGTGTTGAGCTTGCAACTTTAGTATTTATACAATATAAAACATTAGAAAATGGTGAAAGAGAAGAAATTCCAATTAAAGTTGTTGATACTGGATATGGTCTTGAAAGATTTGCATGGATATCACAAGGAAGTCCTACTGCTTATGATGCATGTTTTGGACCTGTAATTCAAAAATTAAAAGAAATTACAAATATAGAAGTTAATGAAGAGATATTAGGTGAGAATGCTCAAATAGCTGGAATGATGGATATTGAAACTTATGCAGATATTAGATCTCTTAGAGAAAAAGTAGCTGATAAACTAAATATTAGTTTAGAAGAATTAATCAAAACTACTGAACCAATGGAAGCTATTTATATAATAGCTGATCATACCAGATGTTTAGCATTTATGTTAGCTGATGGTATAATCCCTTCAAATGTAAAAGAAGGATATTTAGCTCGTTTAGTATTAAGAAGAACTATAAGATTTATGAAAGAATTAGAAATAAAAGAATCTTTAGTAGATCTTATGAATATTCAAGTTAGTTTCTTAAATCAATTTTATCCTGAGATTAAAGAACAGGAAAAACATATTATGAATGTTATTTCTCTTGAAGAAGAAAGGTATGAAAGTACAATTCAAAAAGGAGAAAATATTGTAAAGAGAAAAATTAATAAACTTAAAAATGAAGGTATAAAATCTCTACCTTTAGATGATTTAATTAATTTTTATGATGCTCATGGTATTCCTCCAGAAACAGTAAAGGAAATAGGTGGAGATGATTATGAAGTTAATATTCCTGATAATTTCTTTACTTTGGTTGCAAATGAACATGAAAGTGAAAAAGTAGGTAAGAATAAAGAATTTAACTTAAACTATGACAATACAGAACTATTGTTTTATGATGATTTCTATAAGAGAAAATTTAATGCTAAGATAATAGACATTATAAAAAAAGATGGTTCATTAAGTATTATATTAGATAAAACTGTTTTCTACCCAGAAGGAGGGGGCCAACCTTCAGATATTGGTAAAATTTCTATTGATGATAAAGAATTTAAAATTACTTATGCAGAAAAAGTCAACAATATTGTATTACATAAATTAGACTCTGATGAAAACATTTCAGAGAACGTTTTAAATGAAATTATAGGTAAAGAAATTAATGGTGAAATTGATTGGAATCGTAGAATCACATTAGCTCGCCATCATACTGCAACACATTTAATTGTAGCTGCAGCTAAAAAAGTTTTAGGAAATCATGTTTGGCAAGCTGGAGCTCAAAAAGGTATTTTACACTCACGTATTGATTTGTCACATTATAAACGTATAAGTCAAAATGAAATCAATGAAATAGAAAAAATAGCTAACTCTTATGTTATGGATAATATTCCAGTTAATACTAGTTGGCTTTCAAGAGATGAAGCAGAGAAAAAATATGGTTTAAGCTTGTATCAAGGTGGAGTTGTTCCAGGTAGTGAAATAAGAGTTATAAACATTCCAGAAATTGATACTCAAGCTTGTGCTGGAACACATATTCCTCAAACTGGGAATATTGGAATGATAAAAATTAATAAAACAGAGAGAGTACAAGATGGTGTTGAAAGAATTGATTTTTCAGCTGGTTTATCTGCAGTTCAATCAATGCAAGAGAATAATGAGTTTTTATTAAATAGCTCAGATATCTTTAAGGTTACACCTGATAAGTTAGAGAAAACTTGTGATAGATTTTTCAATGAATGGAAACATCAAAAAAATGAAATTGATAAATTAAAATCAGAAATAGCTAGTTTAAAAATTAATAGTATCTCTGATAATGTTATATTGGTCAATGATTTAAAAGTTATTAAAGAAGTTTTTGATGGAGACTTTAAAGAACTTCAAAAAATAGCTACTGATTTTACAGATAATGAAAAAGCTGATATAGTTTTAATTGGAAATAATGATGGTAAAATATTAGGTTCTGCATCTAAAAAAGCTATGGATTCTGGAATTAAAATTAATGAAATTATTAAAGAATCTTCAGGTATTTTAGGTGGAGGTGGTGGTGGAAGACCAAACCTTGCACAAGGTGCTGGACCTAAAAAAGATAAAATCCATGATGCAATAGATTCTGCTTTTAATTCTATAGGTGGTTAAATTGGAACACCAACTTATAATTGCACGCTATGGAGAAATTGGTCTTAAAAGTCCTAAAATACGTTCTAAATTTGAAAGAAAATTAGTATCTAATATAAAAGAATCTTTTGATTGTGAAATAGATAGAAATCAAGGAAGGATTTATATCTTTCCTAAAAATTTTGATGAAGCTATATCTAAATTAGATAAGATATTTGGAATTGTTTCTTACTCTCCAGCTATTGTATGTGATACTGATTTTGAAGATATTGAAGAAAAATTATCTAATTATGTAGATAAATTATCCCAAAAAGATTTAATAAATAGTAAAACAAGATTTGCAATTCGTTGTAGGAGAGTAGGAGAACATGATTTTTCTTCACAAGAGTTAGCAGCATACTGTGGCTCTGTTGTTGTATCTAAATTATCTTGTCCTGTAGATTTAACAAATCCTGAGTTTATAATTTATGTTGAAGTTAGAGATAATGAAACATATATTTTCCATGAAAAAATTCCAGGTCCAGGAGGACTTCCTTTAGGAACACAGGGAAAAGTAATATCTCTTTTATCTAGTGGTATAGATTCACCAGTATCTACTTATTTAATGATGAAACGTGGATGCGAAATTATAGCATTGCATTTTGATAATGAACCTTATACAACAAATAAAGTTCGTGACAATTATGAAGAATTAGTTGATGCATTAAATGTTTATTCTTCAGGTTCTCCTATTGAAAAAAAAATTGTAAAATATGGTGATTATTTAAAAAAATGTAAGAATGATGCACCTGAGAAGATGACATGTGTTTTATGTAAATCCGGAATGTATAAAACTGCTTCAGAACTTGCAAAAGAAATTGGAGCTCAAGCTATTGTTGATGGTAGTAGTGTTGGACAAGTTGCATCACAAACATTACAAAATATTTTATCTACACGAATAGGTGTTGAAATGCCTATTTTAAGTCCATTAATAGGATTAGATAAAAGAGAAATTGAAAAAATTGCAAGCAAAATTGGAACTTTTGAAATATCAAAAAAAGATGATGGTGGATGTAAGGCTGTTCCTAAATACCCTGAAACAAAAGCTGAAATCTCAAGAGTTTTAGATGCACAAGAAAATATGAATCAAAAAGAAGAAATTGAAAAAATTTTAAAAAAAATAATTTAGAGTATTGATGAAAATATATATATTAAAAAAATTATAAAAATAATTAATAATAATTTAATTTATTATTTAAAATTAAAACTTGATTATTTTAATAATCTAATCAATTAAGATACTTATTTAGAGGTGTATAAATGAAAACAACTGTAAGTGTAATTAAAGCTGATATTGGAAGTGTTTCTGGTCATTGTATTGCTCACCCAGAATTAATGGAAATTTGTGATGATATTTTAAACGAAGCTTTAGAATCATCTATATTAGAAGATTATTATGTGACTCGTTGTGGTGACGATATTGATTTAATAATGACTCATAAAAGAGGCGAAGAAGACGAAGAAGTTCATAAAACAGCATATGATGCTTTCATGAAAGCTACTGAAAGAGCAAGAGAATTAAA
This sequence comes from Methanobacteriaceae archaeon, assembly GCA_020854915.1. Classification (GTDB taxonomy): domain Archaea; phylum Methanobacteriota; class Methanobacteria; order Methanobacteriales; family Methanobacteriaceae; genus JAHKLT01. The sequence continues at coordinate 33,779 of JAHKLT010000020.1, forward strand.
ATTATATGGTGCAGGTCAAGATCTATTATCTGATACATTCTCTGGAAACATAAAAGGTATGGGACCAGGTTGTGCAGAAATGGAATTTAAAGAAAGACCAAGTGATCCTGTGATTGTATATTGTTGTGATAAAACTGAACCAGGAGCATTTAACTTACCTATTTATAAAATATTTGCTGATCCATTTAATACCTCTGGACTTGTGATTGACCCAAATTTACATGATGGATTTAAATTTGAAGTATTTGATGTTATGGAACACAAAAAAGTTATTTTAGATTGTCCTGAAGAAATGTATGATTTACTTGCACTTATTGGATCTACTGGAAGATATGTTATTAAAAGAGTCTTTAAAAAGAATGGAGAAATAGCTGCATCAATAAGTACTGAAAGATTAAATTTAATGGCTGGAGAATATATTGGTAAAGATGATCCAGTAGCTGTTGTAAGAGCTCAATCAGGATTTCCTGCAGCAGGTGAATGTGTAGAACCATTTGCATTCCCTCATTTAGTAAGTGGTTGGATGAGAGGATCTCATAATGGTCCTATGATGCCAACTTCTGAAAATGAAGCAAATCCAATCAGATTTGATGGACCTCCAAGAATCATTGGTTTAGGTTTCCAAGTAACTGATGCAAAATTAGTTGGACCAGTTGATATCTTTGATGATCCTGCCTTTGACCAAACAAGAGAAGAAGCATCAAAAATAGCTACTTATATCAGAAGACATGGTCCATTCGAACCTCACAGATTACCATCAGAAGAAATGGAATACACTTCACTTCCTGGTGTTATGGAAAAACTTGAAAAAAGGTTTGAAGATATGAATTAATTAGAAGGTTTTTACCTTTTTATCTTTTTATTAAAATTTTTTTTTGCTAAAACAATATTTATTAAAAATTTTTTATATTTTTCTTTAAAAAATATAATAATATTTTTTTATTTTTGTGATTAATATGTCGTTTTTATCATTAATTTTTAAAAATCCATTTAGAAATAAAAGTAGAGCCCTACTTTCTATTATAGGAATTGGTATTGGGATAGCTACAATAGTTGCACTTGGGGCTATTACTGATGGATTAATATCTAGTGCAGAAGATACATTGCACGCAGGTGGATCTGATTTCACTGTTTCAAGTAAAGAACAAGATAGCTCTAATATGGGTTCTTTTGGTTCTGCAAGTTTTAATGAAACATGGAGAGATAAGATAGCAAATGAGTCGAATATAGAATGGGCAGCTGGAGTATATGTTGGAAATGTAGTAACAAAAGATGATCCATTTTTTATAATGATTGGTTTAAATAAAGAGCATTATAATATGGTTGATTTAAAAATTGTTGAAGGTCATGAAAACACTGCAGAAAATGAAATAATTATTGGTAAATTAGCTTCAGATACTATTAATAAAACTACAGGAGATACTATTGAATTAGATGACAAAGAATACAAAATAAGTGGTGTTTATGAAACAGGGAATTCTAATATGGATATGGGAGCTATAACTACCTTATCAACTGTTCAAAATTTGATGGATGATGAAGGTAACATTACATCTATTTATGTGAAAGTTAATAAAGATGCTGATGTTGATGAAATAACAGAAAACATAGACAAAAAATACGGTGATAATCTCACTACAATTGCTTCTCTTTCAGATATTGAAATGGTTGGAGAAATGGTTGATATGCTTAATGGTGCATCATGGGCAATTTCACTTTTAGCAATAATTATAGGAGGAATTGGTATTATAAATACTATGCTTATGTCTGTATTCGAAAGAATAAGAGAAATTGGTGTTTTAAAAGCAGTAGGTTGGTCTAGTAAAAGAATTCTTATAATGATCATAGGAGAATCTGTTGTTATCACACTAACTGCAGGAGTTATTGGATCGATTGTAGGTTTTATTGGAGTTGAAGCATTAACATATTTCAATTTAATGCCTGGAGTGACACCAGTTTATACCGTATGGACCTTTTTAAAAGCATTTATTGTAGCATTGATAGTTGGAATTGTTGGTGGAATTTATCCTGCAATAAAAGCTACGAAATTACCTCCAACAGAAGCATTAAGATATGAATAATAAAGGTTATTAAAATGGAAAACATTGCTCAAATAAGAAATCTTAAAAAAAGCTATGAAAATGGAAACATAAAAGCTTTAAATGGAATTGATTTAGATATAAAAAGAGGAGAATTTGTATCAATAATTGGGCCTTCTGGATCTGGGAAATCAACACTTTTAAATATGCTTGGAGCATTAGATATACCAGATAGTGGTGAAATAAAAGTTGCAGATTATGATTTAACTAAAAATAAAAATTTAAATGAATTTAGAGGGAAAAAAATAGGATTTATATTCCAATTACATAACTTAATCCCTAATATATCTGCTTGTGAAAATGTAGAAATTCCAATGTTTGCACAAAAAATCTCATCAAAAGAAATGCGAAATAAATCATTAAGCTTACTTGAAATAGTTGGTCTAAAAGATAAAGCAGAAATGCTACCAAATAAATTATCTGGAGGAGAAAGACAAAGAGTAGCTATTGCAAGAGCTCTTGCAAACAATCCTTCAATAATTCTTGCTGATGAACCAACAGGTTCCTTAGACTCAAAAACAAGCAATAAAATTTTAAAACAATTAACAAGATTACATGAAGAAGAAAATGTTACATTAATCATAGTAACTCATGATATGAATGTAGCTAAGTTAGCTGATAGAGTAATAGAAGTTTTAGATGGAAAAATATTAAGTAAAAATGATGATTCGCTTTTAGACAGTGAAATAAGTATCTAAATTAACTCATGAATCATACGAAGAGCATCAAGTAAACCATGACTATATTCAATACATCCAAATGCAGTTCTAAGTTCATTTTTCTCTAAATAATACTTAGAATCATTCATATAGTCAAGTGCTCTTTTATAAATTTCTATTTCTTTTTCATTAAACTTTACGTTTTCAAGTTCTTTTAAATTTCTTTCTAATTTTTCAATATCAATAGCTATTTTTTCATTATATTCCATATTTAAATTCCCTTAATTTATATTCTTATAAACATAATAAATTCTCTGTGCAACAGTTAAATAAGATAAAATTACTAAAATTATCATAATATATTCAAAATATATTGGACTTGTGAAAAATGTTATTACTGAAGCTAAAACAATAACCAATAATCTAACAGCTCTTTCAGCTATCCCAACATTAGCAACAACACCATATGTATCTGCTCTTGCTCTAACATAGCTAACAGTTATTGCTGAGTGAACAAGTAAAATTCCAGTAAACCATGTACAATATCCACCTAAAACCAATCCAATAATCACTATTGCATCTGAAAAGCGATCCATAGTAGAATCTAGAAATGCTCCAAATTCCGTGGATTTTCCATGATATCTAGCTACAGCACCATCAATAACATCAAAAAATCCACTAAACAATATAACAATGGCTCCTAAAATTAAAAAACCTTCAGCATAAAAATAAGCTGATAATAAAGCTATAAATGGAGAAATTAATGTTAATATGTTTGGATTAATTTTTAATACTTTAGCTAAGGGATTTAAAATTTTTGTTAAAGTTGGTCTTAAAAAATCAAGCATAATCTTATTATTATTTATGAATATATATAATTTTAATGAAAAAATATAAAATTAATCTTGAAAGTCCTAATCACAATATTATCAATGAAGCTATTGAAATTTTAGCTAATGGTGGAGTAATTTTATATCCTACTGATACAATTTATGGATTAGGTGCAAATATATTTAATGAAAAAGCAGTAAAAAGAGTTTATGAAATAAAAAAGAGAGGTTTTGATAAACCATTATCTATTCTTATTCAAGATTTAGATGAATTATCATTAATAGGTGAATTAAGTGCAAAAAACAAAGAGTATATTTCTAATTATTTACCTGGACCTTTTACTTTTATTTTAAAAAAGAAAAATACTGTTCCAGATTATATAACAAGTAATAAAAATAATGTGGGCGTTAGAATTCCAAATAGCACTATTGCAAGAAGTTTAGCAGAAATTTTTCCAATAACAACCACTAGTGCTAATTTATCTAATGAAAAAACATTAAATAATCCTAAAGATATTTTAAAACAATTAGATGTAGATATTGATTTAGTTCTAGATGTTGGTATTTTAGATTCTCTTAAACCTTCAAAAATTATAGATTTAACAGGTTCTATACCTAAACTTAAAAATAGAATTAATGATACATATTTGGAAGTTAAATAATGAAACCAATAATCATCCTTACATATATAATTCCTATATTAATTATTGTACTTAGACTATTTATTAACCCTTGGATAATATTAGTATTTTTAATAATAGGTTTTTTAGCAACATACCATTATTATCAAAAAACTAAAAATAAAGATTTAATTAATATAATTATCTTTTATATTTTAATTATTATATTCATCTTAGTTTCACTTTTAATTCAATTATTATTATCTAATATTGGACTTTTTAATTGACATACTCTCTGACTGATTATTTTATGCAAGTTTCACTCGGAGATTCTTGCTCTCTATTATAAGCTACAGTTTCTTGTTTAGATAGAACTAATGTTCTATAGTAACACAAGCTTAAATTCCTACATGTCCTGCAGTACATTCATTATTCATTCGGATAGCTTCATTAAGAATGTTAATAGATGCATTAATGTCTCTATCATGTTTTGTCCTGCATTCTGGACAAGTCCATTCTCTTATTGTTAGTGTTAAATCTTCTTTTTTGTATCCACACTCACTACAAAGCTTTGATGATGGGAAAACTTTACTTATTTGTATGCATTTTTTACTATACCATTGGGCTTTGTATTTTATCATGTCAATAAGTTTTGACCATGATATTTG
>JAHKLT010000049.1 GCA_020854915.1 Methanobacteriaceae archaeon
GTTTTTCTTCAAAAGTCAATTTTGACGGACGGCCACCATTATAATATTTAGGATACAAACCTTCATATCCTTCATCATTCCAACGGTCTAACCACTTATGAAATGTAGGTAAACTAATATCTCGTTTTTTACAAATATCCTTAGGTTTTTCACCATTATACACATCTTGTATAACATAAAGTTTTCTAAGAACATCAGCTTCTTTTTCTTTTTTATTAATACAGTTTTTCAATTTTTTATTAGTCAAATGTTTATTGATTTTTTTTGAGGCATACCAACCATAATCACACCTTATACCTAAATATAAGATTTGATTTTTATTATTTAAATACTTTTCCATAAATACTATATTTATTATTAGTCCAAATGGGGAAAGTCATATAGAATTCTTGGAAAATCCACAAAAGAGCATATAACATGGTCTATTATTTAATTTTATAAAAAAACTCATAAAAACCAATAGTAATGCTTTTAGATAACTTCCCATCCCATCATTCATTTTATTTTACCATTAATGCTAAAATATCATTGACGTTTATTTGCTTTTTGTTCCAAAATATAGGCCTAGATTAAATCCTACTGAAACTTCTATGAAAGAGATAAGAAGATAATTTATCCATCTTTATTTCTTGAAAATGCAGAAAAAATTAAATAAGAAGTAATTAGAGGATTTGAAGAATTTAAAAAACAACTAAATGTGCTTTAAATTGGATGAATAATCATTGGATAAATATAAATTAATAATGATAAACTTTACCATAATGACTATAATTTCATATCGAAATTTTTATTATGTATGAATTAAAATATAATTAATATAGAGATGATATTATGAAAGTTGTTGGTATTAATGCAAGCCCAAGAGAAAATAGTAATGCTGAAATACTTTTGGATAAAGCTTTAAAAGGAGCAGAAGATGAAGGAAATGAAATATCAAAATATACTTTAGAAAATATTAATATTTCACCATGTATGGCATGTGAAACCTGTGCAACAGGGCTTGATTGTGCAAGAGGAGATGATTGCAATACTATTTTAGATGAACTTTTAGAAGCAGAAGCTATAATATTCTCAAGCCCAATCTATTATGGTCAAATGTCAGCACAAGGTAAAATGTTTGTAGATAGACTTTATTCTATTTCAAGAAACCCAAAAAAATCTATTGAAGGAAAAGATGCTATTTTAATATTTACTCATGGTGCACCTGAAGGAACATATGATCAATATATAGAACTTACAAAAGCTTCACCATTTGGTTATACTGGAATGGAAGTATTTGAGGTATTAGATGTTGGAGAAGTTCAAGAACCTGGTGATGTTAATTCTAACCAAGAAGCTTTAGATGAAGCTTATGATATTGGCTCAAGTATATAAATGTTTGTAAAAACTTTAAATATTTCAACTAAAAATCAATTTGAAATTATTGATATAAGTCAAGAAATCAATAATTTCTTAAATATTTTAAAAATAGATATTGGTGTTGTGAATGTTTTCTCTAAACATTCAACATCAGCTATTTCTATTAATGAGAATGAAAAAGGTCTTTTAAAAGATTTAGAAATTTTTTTAAATGAATTTATTTTAGAAAATAATAATTATTTTCATGATAAAATAGATGATAATGCTCATTCTCACTTAAAATCTTTTTTTCTAAAAAATAGTGAAACAATTCCTATTTCTAATAATCAAATGAATTTAGGTATTTGGCAATCTGTATTTTTCATAGAATTTGATGGACCTAGATCTTCAAGAGAAATCATTTTAACTGTTTTTGGTAAATAGCTTTTTATCATAATATATAATATTGATAAAATTATTTCCAGCTATTAAAAAGTAATTTCAAAAGCTATTACTGGATATTCTAATGTAAAATTTCTAATTACTTCTGGTGAGATTTCTCCAAAGAAACCACTTATTTCACCATTATTAGACTTTCCTTTTAAGTTTGCAACTCTACCATTAATAAAACTAGGGTTATCTGATGATGATAATTCCATTGAATAACCTAAATTATTTAATATTGTTGTTACATTGGTTTTCATTTCTGTGAAATTAGCATTTGAATGACAAATAACACCTGCTAGTTTTTTAAGAGTTTTAACTTTTGTTTCTTGTGTATCATCAAGGTATAATACATCTCCAATTTCAAATAATTTTTGAGGAAAATCTTCGTGTTTATTATCCTCTAAAAATTCCATCAAACTATTTATTAAACTTTTTCTAATCATTGTTCTATCTATTGTTATTGGTTTTGAAACTTCAACATGCTCATCTTCTTTTTGTAGCATATTTTCATAGTGAGATTTTTCACTTGTAAGCATTAAACTCATAAGTTCTTGAAATCCTAATCCAATCATAACTTCTCTTATTGTTTTCTCAGATTTAAACCAATTATGTTCTGATGCAATTGTAGAAATATTAGGAAGTTTAGTTTCTATCTTTTTTATACAATATTGGATAGCTATGTTTTCTATAATATCTACTTCATGTAAAATATCAATTCTATATGGTGGGATAATAGCTTCAATATTATTATCATCAATAATTTTACTATCGAATCTTGCTTTTTGAAGTAATCTAGAAATATCTTCTGCACTTAAACTGGTTCCACCTATTAATTCATTAGTTAAATCTACATGAACAATTTTATTTTGAACTTTAAATTCAGGACTTGTAATTGTTTTATCAGGATATACTACATCCATACTTTCTATTTCTCCACCAACCTCTCCAAAAGAAGAACAAATAATATTTAATGTTTGATTAACTGCTTTTTCATCAGTTCCTGTAACATCTACAATAATTGTAGTTGTATCTTCAGTTAATTTAGTTAGTTCTCCATTTATAATTGGTGGCATAGATAGAACTTCTTTATTATTATCTAAAATCAATGGATATTTGTCAAATTCTTCAAGTAAATGTGAATATTTTGCGCCTTTTTCATTATTCTTTAATATTTCCTCTGGAGTCATTTTATAATCTGTTTCAAGAGATATGAAACTATTTTCATTCTTTGAACTAGCTATATATTTATAAGGTGCTTCAACAACATCAGCATTATGTATTCCAATAGCTACTTTTTTTCTATCCCTTCCAATAACCCAATGGAGGTTTTCTTGAAAATCCATTATTTGTTTTAATTTATTTTCTGTGAATCTCACATTCTTGATTTTTGCAAAAGCAATAAATGGCCTAATTTTTAGTATCTCCTTATCAACTATTACTTTTTCATTGGATTTAGATATTTTATAATTTGGAATTCCTAATTCTTGTGATATAAAACCTTTAAAAGATCTAGCTACTCCTTCTATTGATAGATTGTCTGGACGGTTTGGGAAGAATTCTACTTTAATTTCTTCATCATTGTAATCTTCTATATCACTACCCATCATTGGCAATATATCTATTAATTTTTCTTTTTCAATATTTATTCCAAATTCTTCTAAATCTTCATATTTAAATGTAATAACTGGCATTTAAATTCTCCTAAACTCCATAAATAATCATAAAAAATATTGATTCTATAGTAAAATGCAATGCTCTGTGTGGAATTGGTGGTAAATCTTTTAGTAATATTGTATGACTTACATCTATTGTAAAATGAATGAATGCTGCAGCAATTCCTACTTTTAAAGACATGAATACTACTGATAAAACACAAAAATGGAAAAATGCTTCTATTAATTCATGAATAATCCATGTTTGCATTGGTGAATTTATAATATTGTAAATTAATCCTGCTAAAAGGATATAAAAATCATTAAGTACTTTCCACATTATATGTGAATGTATCATATCACTAATAGACAATACAACAGCTATGTAAAACCATAATAATTCCATTCACTCACCATTTCTTTTTAATTTTTATTAATAATAATATATTTATTTTTTTTTATAAACATTCTTTAGCTGATAATTTTTATATTTATTGCACTGATTAATATTTATTTGTTTTTTTATAAACATTTTTAAATTTGGGACTTCAGCAGAAAAATCTGAAAAACTAGCTATTTCATATTCTTTTGTTTGTATTTCTCCATCCATTAAATAAAATCCTGCTCTGACTATTAATATTGCAACTATTATTCCTATAATTATGATATTTTTTTTTATTCATTTTATTTTTGACCATACTATTATTTTCATCATCATTTTGAGGCGTCCCACAGGTTTTACAATAGACAATATCTTCTTTGATTTAAGTATTACAGTTTTTACATTTCTTAATCATAAACATTACCTTTACTAGATATTTTCATACCAATAATATTATTTTAAGACCATTCATATACAACCATATTCCAAGAAACTAATTCATATCCATCAACATAAATTTGATAGTTTCCAGGACCATATGATAACTCTATGTTATTAGATCTAGTTGCAACAGCACTTTTTCCATTCCATGATACACTTGATGAATCTAAATATTTTCCATCTTTATAGACATCTACTTTCATATGATTATCTGCATAATTTTTAATAGGAAAAGCTGAAAATTCAACTTTTATTTTATCTCCTTTAATATTAACTCCAGTTGTGTAGTCTGAGACTCCACTATATGAATTTATTTGATTCCAAGTTTTTGGATGATTTGAATTTTCAACATTTCTTAAATTTTCATCAGAACCCATACTTGGAACATTATTTTGAGAAACATCACTATTAGAATTATTACTTAAAAAAATAAATAAACCTGCTAAAGAAGCTATCACTAAAATAACTATTAAAATGATAATTAAAATATTTTTATTAGAATTTTCAGGTTTTTTTATTAGTTTTAATCCACATTTCTCACAATAGATTGCATCTTCATCATTTTTTGTTCCGCAATTTTGACAAAACATATTATTCACTTTTTATATCTTTATTTTTTAAAGTACACTTAAATTAAAAATAGTACTTAGCTAAATCATTAAATTCTTTATTCATCATATATTCCTCTTTTGTCCAACTACTATTATATCCTACTAAAGCAATGATAAAAATTAGCATTATTGTTAAAACTATAATAATAATGATTCTGTGTTTATATTTATTATCTTCATTGCGAAATAATAAATAAATACCAATGGCATACCCTATTATCCCTCCGATTATTCCAAATATTAATCCTCCTATTATAGTTATTATATAACATATAGAGATTATAATATTTTTTTCATTTTTAAGAAGGATATCACTAGTTTTATTTGTTCCAATTTATAATTTTATATTTATTTTATTATTTAAAAATTTATCTTAGACCCAAAAGAATTACTATGACTGAATCTTAATGAAATATTTCAGTCATAGATGAATTTCAGTATCATTTAGGATGCATGTTTTTAGTGATAAAAATATTTTGGAGGAAACTGGTTTTGGTTATCAGCTATTGATTGGTTATACATTATCTTTTATTGCAAATTTTGGTCATATGATGCTTTTTTCACTATTTTTTGGTGCTAGGGCTTCATTGTTGTATATTGTGACTGTTTTTTCTTTAGCTTCTGCAAGTATGTTAATTCCAATGTTTCCAGATTATTAACAAGATATTACCTTATGGTATTAGAAGTCAAAGAGGAAATAGACTAATAGCTTCTGTTACTATTATTTTAGTGATTAGTTTGTTGGTATTTGTTTTTGATTATCTTATTATTGTTGGGAGTGTGAGTCTTTTAGAACTTCGTCCTGCAAAATTTGGTGGTTAAGATATAAATAATAAATAAAAATCTTAACATAATATTTTTGATATATTGTGAATTTAGAAAATTATATTTATTGTTTTTTACATAAATTTAATTATTATAATTATTTACTTTATTTATTTTTTGGAGAAGATATATGTTAGAGAAAGATATTCCTAAAGATTATGAACATGAATCAGAAGAAAAATGGAAAAAAAAGTGGGAAGATGAAGATATATATAGATTCATTGGTGATGGAACAAAACCAAGGTATGTTATTGACACACCACCTCCTTATCCAACTGGTTCAATTCATTTAGGACATGTTTTAAATTGGACTTATATAGATATTAATGCAAGATATAGGCGTTTAAAAGGTTTTGATGTTTTGTTCACTCAAGGTTGGGATTGTCATGGTCTTCCAACAGAAGTTAAAGTAGAAGAAATTCATAATATTAAAAAAAATGATATTTCAAAATCAGAATTTCGAAAATACTGTATTGATTTAACAAGTGAAAATATTGAATTAATGAAAAATCAAATGAAATCACTTGGTTTTTCACAGGATTGGAGTAGAGAATTTATTACAATGACTCCAGAATATATGGAAAAAACTCAATATTCTTTTTTAAAAATGTATGATGATAATTTGCTTTATCAAGGGATTCATCCTGTTAATTGGTGTCCTCGTTGCGAGACAGCTATTGCTTTTGCAGAAGTAGAATATGAGGATAATCAAACATTCTTAAATTATGTTAATTTTCCTCCTGCAAAAGAATCTTATTATAAAGATATAGAATCTTCAAAATTATCTGGAAAAGAATCATCACCTGATGATGAAGGTGTTTTAATAGCTACAACAAGACCTGAACTTATGTCTGCTTGTGTTGGTGTTGTTGTTAGTCCTGATGATAAAAGATATTCTCATTTAATAGATAAATATGTTGAAGTACCTTTGTCTTGTCAAAAAGTTAAAATAATAGCTGATTCTGAAGTTGATCCTGAATTTGGTACTGGTGCAGTTATGGTATGTACTTTTGGTGATAAAACTGATGTAACTTGGGTTAATAAACATGAATTAGGAGTTATTGAAGCTATTGATGAAAAAGGTATTATGACCAAAGAATCTGGTAGATTTGAAGGTTTAGATTTAAAAGAATGTAAGATTAGATCTATTGAAGAATTAGAAAAAGAAGGATATCTTTTAAAGCAAGAAAATGTAGATCAAAATGTTGGAAAATGTTGGAGATGTAAAACACCTATTGAAATATTAGTTAAAAAACAGTGGTTTATTGCTGTTAGAGAGTTAACAAATAAAATAAAAGATGCTGTAAATGATATGAATTGGGTTCCAGAACATATGAAAAGTAGACTTTTAAACTGGGCTGATTCAATGGAATGGGATTGGTGTGTTTCAAGACAAAGAATTTTTGCAACTCCTATTCCTGTTTGGTATTGTGCAGATTGTGGTGAAATTATTTTACCTGATGTAGAAGATTTACCAGTTGATCCAATTGAAGATAAACCTAAAAAACCATGTACTTGTGGTTCTAATGATTTTGTTCCAGAAGAAGATGTTTTGGATACATGGATGGATAGTTCAATATCTCCTTTAAATATAGCTGGGTGGCCAAATAAGAACTTTAAGGATAATTTTCCATCAGATATCAGACCACAAGGTCATGATATTATTAGAACATGGGCATTTTATACAACTCTTAGAACTTTAGCTTTAGAAGGTGAAAAACCATTTAAAGATATTGTTATTAATGGTATGGTTTTTGGAGAAGATGGTTATAAAATGAGTAAATCTCGTGGAAATGTTATTAGTCCTGAGAAGGTTATCTCGGAATATGGTGTTGATTCTTTGAGAACTTGGGCTTCTAATAGCTTACCTGGATCTGATCTTGCATTTGATTGGAAAGATATTAAATATGCTTATAAATTTTTAAGAAAATTTTGGAATGCATTTAGATTTATTAGTATGCATATTTTTAATGAAGAAGTAACTTATGAAGATGTTTCTAATAATTTACAACCATTAGATAAATGGATTTTATCAAAATTAAATAATTTAAACAAAGAAGTTGATGAATCATTTGAGGAATATTCTTTTGCAAATACAATCAATCCTATTCAGAAGTTTATTTGGCATGATTTTTGTGATGAGTATATTGAAACTGTAAAATATAGGTTATATAATGATGATGTATCGAATGAATCTATTAAAGCTGCTAAATATACATTAAAAACAGTTGTTGAAACATCTTTAATATTAATGTCTCCAATAACTCCATTTTTTACAGAGGAAATTTATCAATATTTTGAAGAGGATAAATCAATTCATAATTGTAATTGGCCAGAAGTAAATGAAGTATTGCTTGATGAGCTAGCAAAAGATCAAGGTGAAATAGCTATTAATCTTATTGGGGATATTAGAAGATTTAAATCATCATCTAAAATACCTTTAAATGTTTCCCTTGAAAATGTTAAAGTATATACAAATGATGAACTTAAAAATGTCTTAGTTGAATTTATTGAAGATATAAAAGGAACCTTAAAAATCAATAATTTAGAAATTGAAACTGGAAAACCTGATGTTCATGAGAAAATTGTTAGTGTAACACCGGATATGTCTAAGATTGGGCCTAAATTTAAAAATGATGTGGGTAAAATTATTGCATATTTGAATTCCACATCTTTAGATGAATTAGCTAGTTTATTGGAAGAAGATGAATTAATAATTGATGATTTGATTCTTAGTAAAGATTATTTAAATATTGAAAAAGATCTTGTTGAATCTAGTGGTCAAAAAGTTGATATTGTTGATTCTCAAAATTTGGATATTATTTTAGAAATTATCAGATAATTATGAAACTTAAAGTTAAAAAAGTATCAGATATTCAAGGAACAATTAAAGCTCCTTCTTCTAAGAGTTATTCTCATAGAGCTATTATATTAGCTTCTCTTGCAAATGGTACATCAAATATTCATGATTTACTTTTAGCAGAGGATACTATTTCCTCAATTAATGCTTGTAAATCATTAGGTGCTAAGATTACTCAGAAAAATAGTTATTTGGAAATAATAGGAAGTTCTAAAATTCATAATTATTCAAATGAATATATTGATTTAGGAAATTCTGGAACAAGTCTTAGGATATTAACAAGTGTAGCTGCATTATCTGATAATGAAGTTGTTCTTACAGGTGATGATTCACTTAAAACAAGACCAATGAAAACTTTAATTGAAGGGATTAAACCATTAGGGGTTAAAATAAAATCGTTAAATATTAATGATAAAGTACCTATAGCTATTTCACCAGGCTATGAAGGGGGTAAAACTCAAATTGAGGGTAATATTAGCTCTCAATTTATTTCATCAATTTTGATTTCAGCTCCATTATCTAAAAAAGGTGTTGAGCTTGAAGTAGTAGGGGAATTTATATCAAAACCGTATGTAGATATGACTATTGATATTATGGAAAAATTTGGAGTTAATGTATTAAAAGATAATAATACTTTTAAAATTAAGCCTCAAAATTATATATCTTCTGATTATGTTGTTGAAGGTGATTATTCTTCTGCATCTTATTTACTTGCAACTGTCGCTATTTTGGGTGGAAAAATTAAAATTAATAATTTGTTTAAAGATTCAAATCAAGGTGATAAAGTCATTCTTGAAATTCTCAAGAAAATGGGATCTAAAATCATCGTTAATGAGAATAATGTAATTATTGAATCTGATGGTAATTTAAATGGAATTGATGTTGATTTATCTAATGCTCCTGATTTATTAATTACAGTAGCTATTTTAGGATCTTTAGCTGAGGGTAAAACTATTATAACTGGTGTAAAACATGGTAGATTTAAAGAAACAGATAGAATAGCTACAACATCACAAGAACTTAAAAAGTTACAATGTAATGTTGAAGAGTTAGAAGATGGTTTGATAATTGAAGGTGGAATCCAGTCAGGTACTGTAAATTCTCATAAAGATCATAGATTAGCTATGGCTTTTTCACTTCTTGGATTGAAACATAATGTAACTGTTCTTGATGGTGAAGCTTTCAATGTTTCTTTTCCAAGTTTTATAGAAAATATGAAAGAAATTGGTGTTGAATTAGAATTAAGTTAAAAATCATGATAATATGTCTAAATCTTTAAATAATTCAGAAAAAATTAATATAATTGTTGAAAAATTAAATGAAATGTATGATATTAGATTTTTTGAAAATAAAGATCCTTATAGAGTTTTAATTAGAACTATTCTCTCTCAAAGAACTCGTGATGCAAATACAGATCAAGCTACAAGAAATCTATTTAATAAATACAAAGATATACATGGTATTGTTGATGCAGACATTGAAGATGTTGAAAAACTCATTAAACCTGCAGGATTTTTTAAAGTTAAAGCTGGTAGAATTAAAGAAGTTTCAACTATTCTTTTAGATCAATATGGTGGTAAAGTTCCAGAAGATATGAAAGAATTATTAAAGCTACCTGGAGTTGGTAGGAAAACAGCAAATTGTGTTTTAGTTTTTGCCTTTGAAAAACCAGCTATTCCAGTTGATACACATGTTCATAGGATTTCTAATAGATGGGGTATTGTAAATACTAATACTCCTGAAAAAACTGAAGAAGAACTTATGAAAGTAGTTCCAAAAGACTTATGGATTTTATTAAATGATTTAATGGTTCAGTTTGGTCAAACTATTTGTAAACCAATTCATCCTCAATGTGAAATCTGTAATTTAACAGAATTTTGTGACTACTATAAAAATGAGCTTTAAATTACAAAAATTAATATGTATTAACTATTGAAATATAATATTTATATGTTTTAATTTATTATATTTAGGGCAAGATGACTGAGTGGCTTAGGTGCATGGCTGCAAACCATGAGACTGGGGTTCAAATCCCTATCTTGCCTTTTATTAAAAGAGGTTTTTTAATGAAGATTTATTCTACAATGTCGAGAAAAAAAGAAGAATTAAAGGTTATTTCTCAAAACAAAGTTAAACTCTTTGTTTGTGGACCAACAGTTTATCATGATGCTCATATTGGTCATGGTAGAACATATATTTTTTTCGATGTTATAAAAAGATACTTAAAGTTTATAGGGTATTCTGTTTTTTATATTCAAAATATTACTGATATTGATGATAAAATTATTAAAAAAGCAGAACTATCTAAATCTGAACCAAATGATATAGCTAAAATTTTTGAAAAAAGATATCTTGAAGACATGTATCTATTAAATGTAACTTCTGTTAATAAATATGCTAGAACTACTGACTATATTGATGAAATAATTAATCAAATTGAAAGGATTATGGCAAGAGGTTTTGCATATGAAACTAGTGATGGAATATATTTTGATGTTAAAAAATTTAAGGATTATGGTAAATTATCTAATGTAGATATAAAAGAATTAGAAAACCATAGGGAAATTGAAGAAGTAAATAAAAAAAATCCTCAAGATTTTGTTCTTTGGAAAAAAAGAAGAAGTAGTTCTGAACCAGTATGGGACTCTCCATGGGGAAAAGGACGTCCTGGATGGCATATAGAAGATACAGCTATTACTGAATACTACTTTGGTAATCAATATGATATTCATGGAGGTGGTCTAGATTTAATGTTTCCCCATCATGAAGCAGAAATAGCTCAATTAAAAGCTATAAATGATAAAGCCATAGTTAATTATTGGATGCATACAGGATTTTTAAATGTTTCTGGTTTTAAAATGTCAAAATCATTAAATAATTTTGTTACAATAAGAGATTTATTAAAGGAAGTTTCAACACAATCTTTTAGATTCTTTGTTATATCAAGTCATTATAGGAGTCATGTTGAATTTTCAAAAGAGGATATTGTTAAATGTGAAAAGGCATTAAGAAGAATAAAAAACTTTACTAAAATCTTAAATGAACGAAATATATATGAAAATATTAAACCTAAGGAAGATATTGTATATGAACCATTAAAAAAATGTAGGGAAGAATTTTTCAAAGGTATGAACGATGATTTTAATACACCTGTAGCATTATCAGCTATTTTTTCATTTATTAATGATTCAAAAAAGGATTTAATAGATGATAAAATACCTATGTCTGATATTATAAATGCTTTGATTTTTTTTGATGAGGCATCTATTATTTTAGGCATTGATTTTAATAGTGAATTAGATATTTATAAAAAAGATAGTTGTAGCGAAGATTTATTAAATTTAATTAATGATGTTCGTAAAAAATTAAGGGAAGATAAAAATTATGAATTATCTGATGAAATAAGGGATAAACTTCATGATTTAGGAATAGATATTAATGATTAAATAAAATTTATATACTTTTTAAAACATATTTTATAATTAAATGGGAGATGATTTTATGACTGAAGTTAATGAAATATATAAATGTAATAAATGTGGAAATATTGTTGAAATATTAGAAGCAGGTACTGCTGTTGTGGAATGTTGTGGCGAACCTATGGAATTATTAGAGGCTATTCAACGTGAAGAAGGTACTGAAAAACATATTCCTGTTATAACAGTTAACAAAGATAATGTTAAAGTTGAAGTTGGATCTACACCTCATCCTATGGTTGATGATCATTGGATTAATTTCATTGAATTATGTGTTGGGGATCAAATTTATAGACAACGATTAAATCCTGGTGATAAGCCTTGTGCTTCATTTAATGTTATTGCAAGTAATCAGGAAGTAAGTTCAAGAATCTATTGTAATGTTCATGGTCTTTGGCCATCAAATTAATTTTATTTTCTTTTTTTATTTTTCACATAAAGTAAATATATCATGAAATATAAATATTTCTTTGATATATTATGAATAATAAGTTAGTTTTATGTATTGTTTTATTTGGAACTATTTTAGTTAGTGGTTGTATAAATAGTTCAATTGATAATATTAATGAGATTATGCTAGAAATCAGCAATGGAATTGTTGAAGGGGATAATTATTATAATGAATCAGTTTCAGCTATTAATTCTAAACATTTTGATGATGCTGATAGAAAAGCGAATTTAGCTATTAAAAAATTTACTAAATCCAAAAAAAACATTTTAGAAACTAATAAATATTATGAAGGGGTTAATCAAACAATTTACATAGAATATTTGAATTTATTAGAGGATGAAATTGATTTAAAAAATAATGCATCTTCTAATTTACTTTTAGCTTCCCAAGAATATGAAAATAAAGACATTCAGGCAGGAAATTCCTATTCTCAAATAGCTAATTCTAAAATGAATGAAGCTGTAGAAATTCAAAATCAAAGAAATAATATTGTTGAAGATAATCCTGATTTATTTAAAGAATTTTTTTATTTTTAGGGGTATTTAATTGAAAAAAGATTGTATAAAGTGTAAGGGAACTGGTTCTATAACCAAGGATTATAAAGAATGTAATAGTTGTAATGGAACTGGGTTTGAAGATTATATTGAACTTGATGATCATTTTAAAGGTGTAAATACTAATGCTAAAGCAAAATTTGATTTAGAAACAGAACAAGATATTCCCTGTGAAGTTTGTAATGGTAAAGGTCAAATACCTACTAATGATGAATGTAAATTTTGTAATAGCACTGGAAAAATAGATGTCTGCAGAAAATGTGGTAAAAATATTGATTCTAAGTATGATTATTGTAAAGAATGTAATAATATTATCAAAGATGAAAAAATGAAAAGAGAAGAACAAAAAAGAAAAGAAAATGAACTTAAAACAGTTTATAAATTAGATCCATTATGTGAAATGAATGATATGGATCGTGAAAAATATTATATTGGTAATATTACTCGTGTAGAAAAATATGGTGTTTTTGTTACTTTAAATAATAGTGTTTGGGGTTTAATGAGAGGAAATACATCAAACTATAATGTTGGGGATGAAGTAATAGTACAAGTCTCAGAAATAAAAGAACGTGAGAAAAAAATTGATTTAATACCAGCATATATTAAAAATTACGATGTAAAAACTCTTAAAAAGCAAATCAATAGAACAAAAATTGATGAATTAGAACTTGTTAAAAATAAAGTTGTAAAAATTAATGGAGAAGTAATACAAATCCAACAAACTTCAGGACCTACTATTTTTACTGTTACTGACGAAACATCAATTACATGGGTGGCTGCATTCGATGAAGCAGGTGTAAGGGCTTATCCTGAAATTGAAATAGGGGATGTTGTTGAAGTTTTAGGTGATGTAAATCAACATGGTGGTAAAACTCAAATAGAATCTCAATCAATCACAAAATTATCTGAAGATGAAGAAGAATATATGCATGGATTAATTGAAGATGCGTTAAATGAAAGAGCTGAACCTCCGGAAATAGATTTTTATGTTAAAAGTGATATATTAAATAAGCTTAAACCTAAAATGAGAGAAGCTGCAAAAACAATTAGAAGAGCTATTTTAGATGGTAGATCGATTTTAATAAGACATCATGCAGATGCAGATGGGATTTGTGCAGGAGTGGCTATGGAAAAAGCAGTTGTTCCATTAATTGATGAAATAAATCCAAGTAATGATGCTATTTGGCACTATTTTAGACGTTCTCCCAGTAAAGCACCGTTTTATGAACTTGAAGATGTAGTAAAAGATTTATCTTTTGCTCTTGAAGATTTGGAAAGACATGGTCAAAAACTACCACTAATTGTATTATTAGATAATGGCTCAACAGAAGAAGATGTTGTATCATTAATGCAGGCTAAAATATATGATATAGAAATTGTTGTAATTGATCATCACTTCCCAGGTGAGGTTGTTGATGGTAAGGTAGAAGTTGATGAATATGTTGATACACATGTAAATCCATATCTTGTAGGTGGAGATTCTCAACTTACTGCAGGAGCTGTATCAACAGAAGTTGCAAGAATTATTAATCCTGATGTATCTGAAACAATTAAACATCTTCCAGCTATTGCATCTCTTGGAGATCATGCAGAATGTGGTGAAGTATTCCAATATATTGAAATAGCTGAAGAAAAAGGATTTACAAAAGAAGAATTATCAATAATAGCTGAATGTGTTGATTTTGAAGCTTATTTTTTAAGATTTATGAGTGGTAGGGGAATAATGGATACTATTTTAGCTGTTGATAACTTAGATAAACATGAAAAAATGATAGATGCATTATTTAAAGAATATCAAAAGAGAGTCAATACTCAACTTAAGGCAGCTATTCCTAATGTCTCTCAAAAAACTTTAGAAAATGGTATTATTTTTAATGAACTTGATGTTGAAAAATTTGCTCATAAATTCACTTTTCCTGCACCAGGAAAAACATGTGGTTTTGTTCATGATAAAATAGCTAAGGAATTAGGTGAAGAAAAACCAATTTTAACACTTGCATATGGTCCTGATTTTGGTGTTATAAGAGCTACTGAAGCTGTTAATGAAATATTTGGCTTTAATCTTAATGAAATAATTCAAAGTTTACTTATAAAGATTCCAGAAGCAGGTATTGATGGTGGTGGCCATGAATGTGCAGGTTCAATTAAATATGTTGAAGGACTTTCTAGTAAAGTTTTAGAAGAATTTTTAAATGCTATTTCAAATATGAAAGAAAAAAATTAAGATTTAATCTCTTTTAGTCTTTCATTAAACTTTTTAGCTTCATTTCTATAATATAAATAAAAACCAGCCCAATCAATAAAACCAAATATTAATGCATTAATTATCCATAAAATTATAGGTATTATTCCTAAATTAATTGGTATCCATTCAAGATAAATTGCTACAAGGAACAATACTAAAAAACCAGATTCCATTTGTATTATTGTTTGATAAATTAGTGGTATATTTTCGTTTTCATAAACTATACGTGGTATAGAAAATCCTAATCCAATAATCATTGCTCCAATTGTTTAATTAATTATATCATGTCCATTTAATATGAAATTATCCGGTCCTCTTAACTTTTTATGCTTGTGCTACTATTAGAACATTAGTTCTATCTAAACAAGAAACTGTAGCTCATAATAGAGAGCAAAAATCTCCGATTGAAACTTCATAAAATAATCACTCAGAGAGTATGTCAAAAAAAGAGTTAGGTGAATTTAGCTAAAATGCATAAAATATATTGTAAATTGCAAAAATGAATTTAAAAAAATAAAATAAGAAATCTCTAAATTAAGAGATTTTAGTCTAAAGTAATTTTCACATCAAGAGCGCTTGATCCTTCTTCATAGACAAATATTGGGTTAACATCTAATTCAGATATTTCAGGGAAGTCTAAAGTTAATTTTGCTACTCTTTTAATAGCTTCTTTTACTTCATTAATATCTGATGGTGCTTCTCCCCTGTAACCTTCAAGTAATGTAGCTACTTTTGTAGAACTAATTTGTTGATCTATTTCATCGCAAGTTAATCCTTTTGCAAGCTTAAATGATACATCTTCAATTAGGTTTACATAGATTCCACCCATACCAAATGCAATCATTGGGCCAAATTGTTTATCTCTAATCATTCCAACAAGAACTTCTTTACCAGATGGCATCATTTTTTGTACTTCAACACCATCAGGGGTTATATCAGGGTGTGCTTTTTTAGCATTTTCTATTATTTCATTGAAAGTTTTTTCTGCTTCTTCTTTTGTTTCAATTCCTACTTTTACTCCACCAATATCTGATTTATGTAAAATTTTATCTGAAGCAATTTTTAAAACTACTGGGAATTCCATTTCTTCTGCAAGTTTTCCTGCTTCTTCTGGAGATTCAGCAAGTTTTATTGGTGCTGCTGAAATTCCATATGCTTCTGCAACTGCATATGCTTCACTACCAAGTAATGCACATCTTCCAGAATCTTTAACTTTCTTAAATATTTCAGAAACCTTATTCTTATCAATATCAGAAATATTATCTACACACTCTTCATAATTTCTCTCAAGTATTTTAGAATAGTCTGTCATTTCTTTTAAAACATGAATAGCAGTTTCAGGGAAAACATAAGTTGGTACACCATTTTCATTTAATACTTTATTAGCACTTTCAAATGTAGGACCACCCATATTTACAACAATAATTGGTTTATCAACTCTTTTTTTAGCATCTAAAATAGCTTCAGCAGTTTCTTCAGGTTGTGCAGATGCAGTTGGACAGATCATAATAACTAAGCTATCAACATCATCATTTTCTAAAACGATATCTAATGTTTCTTCGTATCTTTTTGCTGGAGCATCTCCTAAAACATCGATAGGATTGTTAACACTTCCTTCATCAGGAATACAATCTCTTAATCTTTTTTTAGTATCATTATCAAATTGGAATAATTCTAATCCTGCCTTTTCCATTGCATCAACAGTTACTACTCCTCCTCCACCAGCATTGGTAATAATAGCCACTTTATCCCCTTTTGGAAGTGGTGCTTTAGAAAATCCTAATCCTAAATCAAATAATTCTCTCATTGTTTCTGCACGAATTAATCCTGATTGATCAAAAGCAGTATCAAATGCTAAGTCACTACCAGCTAATGCACCAGTATGTGATGATGCTGCTTCTGCACCTGCAGAACTAGATCCTGATTTAAGGATGATAAATGGTTTTTTCATTGAGATTTTTCTCATAGATCTTATAAAATCTTCATCATCCGCTATTGATTCTAAATAAGCAATAACAACGGATGTTTCAGGATCATCAGCTAAATATTTCATAAGTTCAATTTCTGGAACACCAGCTTTATTTCCAAGACTTATTAATTTACTAAAACCAATTCCTGAAGTTAAACTCCAATCAATAACAGCTACCATCATTGCTCCACTTTGTGATAAGAAAGCAACATTTCCTTCAGGAGCCATACATTGTGCAAATGAAGAGTTTAATGGAGTATGAGAATCGGAAGTTCCTAAACTGTTTGGTCCGATAAGATTTATCTCATATTCTTCTACTAAAGATTTTAATTCTTCTTCTAATTCAATTCCTTTTCCACCAACTTCTTTAAATCCAGCACTGATAATAACCATATTTTCAACACCAGATTCACCACACTCTTTTACTGTTTCATTAACAAAAGCAGCAGGAATTGACATTACAACTAAATCTACTTTTTCAGGAACATCTTTAATACTTTTATATGCTTTTATTCCTTGGATTTCATCTGATTTTGGATTTATTGGGTATATAGTACCCTTGTATCCGTCAGATACCATGTTATCTATAACTAGATAACCTACTTTGCCTTTCTGATTAGATGCGCCTATTACAGCCACAGAATCAGGTTTAAACATTTTCTCTAAATTCATGCTTTTTTCTCCTTTGTATTTAAGCTATTTTTTGCTAATTATTATTTATAATGATAAATAATTAACAATTATTTTTTAAGATAATTTACTAATTTATAGTATATAAAAGTATTGTAAAAACTTGTTTTATATTAATAGAAATATTTTTTGATTTATTTTTAAATATATCTTAATTTTTATTACTAAATTAAATTTTTATCAATTATTGTTAAATCTTAATAAATATTGATATAAATTAAACAATATCTAAATAAATAGATTAATTAATAATTTTTTCTTATTATTATCATGATTATTTTATGATTTGAATTTATTTTAACTTTTTACAATAAAATTTAAATACTTATTTTTATATAAGTTTATATACTAAATGTTAATTTAGTTAATCAAAATCTTTTATGATTTCTTTAAAAAGCTATGGTGTATCTATGAGTTTAATTATTGCATATATTGGAAAAAAAGGATGTGTAATGGCTAGCGATAAAAGAAAAATAGCTTATTTTGGAAATGAAGAAAATAGGGATCTTTTAGAAAAGGAATTGTACTCTGGTGAAATTCAATCTGATGAAGAACTTTACAGAAGAGCTAGTGAACTAAAAGTAGCAATAAAAATAACAGATGATTCAAGTAAAATAAGAACTATTGAAAATGCTATTGTTGGCGAAGTAAGTTCTAAAGGACCTTTTGAAACTAAAAGAAAGCGAATTTATGGAACTACAATGGGATATCAGATTATAGAATTAATTGGTTCTGATATAGTTTCCAGAGAAAAACATGAGAAAGCTATTGTACTTTTTGGTAATAAGGTTAGTAAATCTTTAGCTGAAAAATTAATTAATCAGAAATGGAAATCATCTTTTAGCTTAAAATTCATGGAAGATATATTTAGAGAAATCTTAAAAGAAGTATCTAATCAAACACCTTCAGTTGGTAATGATTTTGATGTTTTAATAAAAAAACCTACTTTAGACAAAAGTTCATCTCAAGAATACTTAGATAAAATTATTGACAGAGATATCAAATTACTTTTTAAGTTTCGACAAAAACTTGAAGTGGATTTACTTGAAAAGAAAAAAACCATTGAACTAGCATCAAAAATTATAGATGAAGGAGAAATTGGGAAAGTTACAAATGTTGACAATAAAATGTTAAACGTTGTTTTAAATTCAGATGTACAAGCATTTAATAGTAATTGGAAGCAACTTGCAAAGCCTAATGATGAAGTGGTTATGATTAGTGAGAACGGCGATGAAATTAAAGTAGGTGACAAAGTAGTAATTAAAAATGAAAAATTATGTTTAGAGAGAAATAAAGTTAATCTTACATGCGATATTATTTTATGTAATGTATGATTAATTATCTCTGTAAACTCTTTAATATTCATTTCTGCTTTAAATAAAGGAGTTAAAATGAGGATTACATTTTTAGGAACAGGTGGAGGAAGATTTGCAACTATCAGCCAAAAAAGAATGACTGGTGGATTTAGAATTGATGATTTTAATGGAAAAAACTATCATATTGATCCAGGTCCAGGTGCATTAGTTAGATCTTATCAGTTTGGAGTAGATCCAAAAAGACTAGATGGTATTTTTGTATCTCATGCACATACTGATCATTATACAGATACTGAAGTTTTAATTGAAGCTATGACTAGAGGTATGACTAAGGAAAATGGTGTCATAATGGGTAGTCGTAGTGTGTTTGAAGGGTTTAAAGAATGGGGTCCATGTGTATCTAAATATCACAAAACTAATTCAGAAAATCTTATTTTAGGCCCTAATAAATCTAAAACCTTAGACAATATGACTATAAAAGGTACTAAAACAGTTCATGGTGATCCTACATATGTTGGATTCCAAATGGAACATGATGATTTTAGATTATCTTACACTGCAGATACAAGTTATTTTGATAAATTACCTAATTATCATAAAAATGCAAATATATTGATAGCTAGTGTAATAAGGCCAGGATCTAAATCAATTAAAGGACATATGTCTTCAGATAGATTTTTACAATTAATTGAAGAAGTTAAACCAGATTTAGCTATTATGACACATTTTGGACTTAAAATGTTAAATGCAAATCCAATTTTAGAAGCAAAAAATATTTTAAGTAAAACAGGTATAAAAACAATAGCTGCATTTGATGGAATGTCTTTAGATATTAATTTAGTAAATCCTGCAAAATCAAAATTCATATCACTTAAAGATAATGTTGCAAGATCATTTAAAACTAGTCAACAATCTACATTTGGAAGTATTATTAATAAAAAGGAAAATAACTATAATAATAAAGTAGTAAGTTATACAAGAGATTTTGGTGAAAAATAAAATTATTTTTCTAAATTTTCTGGATTAATAAAACCAGAACGTAATAAATGATCTGCAATTATAATAGCTGTAGATGATTCACTCACAGCTGTTATTCTAGGACATATACAAGGATCATGTCTTCCTTTTATGTTTACTGTTTTATTTTCTAATTTTTCTAAATCTACTGTTTCTTGACATTGACTTATAGAAGGCGTAGGTTTTACAGCTATTCTTGATATTATTGGCATTCCGTTACTAATTCCTCCAATAATTCCACCATTATTGTTAGATTTTGTAAATATTTTTTTATTTTCTATGTATAATTCATCATTAATTTCACTTGCAGATTTATTTGCAACATCAAAGCCTAAACCGATTTCCACACCTTTAACAGAACCAATTCCCATTAGTATTTGGGCCAAATCACCATCTAATTTTCCAAAAACAGGTTCACCTAAACCAGCAGTAACTCCAATAGCTATTGTCTCAACAATTCCTCCAATAGAATCATTCTGAGATTTTTTATCTAAAATCAATTCTTCCATTTCTTTAGCTACTTTTAAATCAGCACATCTAACGGGATTTTTAAAAATATTTTCTTCAATTGTTTTAAAATCATGATTTGGAGCTATAATATTTCCAATTTGTTTTACATGTGAAATTACTTTGATATTTTTTAAAAGAAGTAATTTTTTAGCTATTGCTCCACCAATTACATGTGAAATAGTTATTCTACCACTTCCACGACCTCCTCCATTGTAATCATAATTTCCATACTTTTCTATCCATCCATAATCTCCATGTGATGGTCGAGGAGTATTTTTTAAGGTAGAATAATCTTTTGAATGTTGATCATTATTAAATATAATTCCAGTAATTGGTGTTCCATCTGTTTTTCCATTAAAAATTCCTGAAACTAAATTAATTTTATCTTCTTCTTTTCTTGATGTTGTAAGTTTACTTGTACCTGGTTTTCTTTTATCTAATTCTTTTTGAATATCTTCAGAACTTAATTCTAAATTAGCAGGACATCCATCAACAACAGCTCCAATAGCTTTCCCATGACTTGATCCAAAACCTGTAACTTTAAATTTTTTCCCTATGGTATTTGTCATAATTTCACTTTAGAAATATTTTTGATTTAAAATTTATTTAATCTTATTTATTTCTTAATAAAATTTAAGTATATTTAATACATAATATTTATATGGATGATTATGATTTAATTTATAAAAAATTATTAAAAAATTATTCTAATCAAGGTTGGTGGCCTTCAATTGGTTTTGATGGTAAAAATCCAACAAAAACAGGGGTTATTAAAGGATATCATCCTGGATTTTATGAATTTCCAAGAAATACTACAGAACTATTTGAAATTATTATAGGAGCTATTTTAACCCAAAATACTTCTTGGACTTCAGTTGAGAAATCTTTAATAAATCTAAGAGAATATATTAATTTTGATGCTCAAGAATTACTTGATTTTTCAAAAAATAATGAAAATAAATTCAAAGAAGCTATTAAACCTGCAGGTTATTATAATCAGAAATTTAATTATCTAATAAATATTTCTGAGTTTTATTTAAGCTTAAATGGCAATACTCCTTCAAGAGAAGAAATTTTAAATGTTAAAGGTGTGGGTAATGAAACTGCAGATTCTATTTTATTGTATGGATATGGAGAGAAGCAATTTGTTATTGATGCATATACAAAAAGGATTTTTTCATATTTAGGCTTAATTAAAGAGAAAGATAGCTATTTAAAGATAAAAAATTTATTTGAAGAGAATTTCAATGGTGATGTTAAAGATTTTCAAGAATATCATGCATTAATTGTTGAACATGGTAAAAGACATTATTCAAAAAAACCTTATGGTGTTAATGATAAATTATTAAATAATTTTAAAAAGTGATTTAGATGTTTCCAATAACTAGAATGAGAAGACTTAGAAAGAATTCTAAAATTAGAGATATTGTTCGTGAAGTTAAACTAAATAAAGAAGATTTAATTTATCCAATTTATTTTAAAGAAGATTTAAAAAATGGTGAAAAAGAAGAAATAATGACAATGCCAAGGGAATATAGGTATTCTCTTGATGCAGGTATTGAATTTGCAAAAGATTTAGAAAATAAAGGACTTAAATCTATTATTGTTTTTGGAATTCCAAATGAAGATAAAAAAGATGAAATTGCTTCTCCTTCTCGATTGAAAGATGGTATTGTACAAAAAGCAATAGCTAAATTAAAATCAGAAACAGATTTAGTTGTTATAAGTGATGTTTGTCTTTGTCAATACACTTCTCATGGTCATTGTGGTTTAATCAATGAAAATAAGGAATGTGATGATAATCTTGAAGTTTTAAATGATGAATCTTTAGATTATTTAGCACAAATGGCTCTATCCCATGCAGAAGCAGGAGTAGATATTGTAGCACCTTCAGATATGATGGATGGTAGAGTTGGGGTTATAAGAGAAGTTTTAGATGAGAATAATTTTAAAAATATTGGAATAATGTCTTATTCAGTAAAATATGCATCTTCTTTTTATGAACCTTTTAGAGATGCAGCTTGTTCTTGTCCATGTGAAGGTGATCGTAAGTCATATCAGATGGATCCAGCAAATATTAAAGAAGCTATTCGTGAATGTGAATTAGATATTGGGGAAGGTGCAGATTTTTTAATGGTTAAACCTGCATTAGCTTTTTTAGATATTATTAAATTAGTTGATGAAAATTTTAACTTACCCCTTGTAGCTTATAGTGTTAGTGGTGAATATTCTATGATTATGGCATCAATAGCTAGTGGATATCTAACTGAAGATGCTATTTTAGAAAGCCTTCTTTCAATTAAACGAGCTGGTGCAAATTTAATCATAACAAATTTTGCAGCAAATATACTTGATAAACTATAAGTTGGCCATTAAATGGATTCTAAAAAAATATCTCAGATAGCTCAAATAGCATCAGTTCTAGAAGTTAGTGGATATCCAAAACCTGGAAATGTTCATAGAATGAGAGATTTTCATGATATGGCATTTGAAGATTTTTTAATTAGTGCAATAGCTATTGGAGAATCTGTAAAATCACTTTCAATTAATGCATTTAAAAACAAAAACGACTTATCTAAGATTAAATTAGGAGAACACATACTAAAAGGAGTCATAGAAACAGATAATTGGATTAAAAACAATACAAATCTTGGAATCATAATGATGATCATGCCAATTGCAGCATCAGCATCTATAAGCTCTAATTTTAATGAGCTACAAGAAAATATTGATAATATTTTAAAATCTACAACTTTAGATGATGCAATAAGTCTATATAAAGCTATTAATATTGCAGATGCAGGTGGAATGGGTAATCAAGAAGAATTTGATGTTACTGATAGTGAAGCTATTTTTGAACTTAAAAAAAATAAACAAACAATGTATGATGTTTTAGAAATATCCTCTTCTTGGGATAATCTTGCATACGAACTTACAAATAAAATGCCAACTTGTTTTAATATAGCTTATCCTACTTTTTACAAATTAAAAAAAGAATCATCTATAAACAATGCTACTTTAACCACATTTTTAACTATTTTATCAGAACTTCCAGATACATTAATATCTAGAAAATACGGTCTAAGTAAAGCCCAAGAAATATCTCTAAAAGCTAAAAAAGTTTTAAATCATCTTGATAAAAAAACTATTAATGATTTTGATGATTATTTATTTGAAAATAAATTCAATCCAGGAACAACAGCAGATCTAACAGCAGCTTCAATAATGATTAGCTATTTAAAAGAAGAATTTGATAAATAGGTTTTTATATGGAATTACTTGAAAAATTAGAACCAATCTTAATCTTCTCAGCAATAATTTTAGGATTAATATTTAGTGATATAAGTTTTCTAAAAGATAATGGTTCCTTTTTAATAACATTATTTTTATTTTTAATGCTTTTTGGAGTGTTCTTAGAAATACCTTTTAATGATTTAAAAAATAGCTTTTCTAATTTTAAATTTACAAAAACAAGTATCATAATTAATTTCTTATGGACACCACTGTTTGGATACTTCTTAGGCTCAATATTCTTACATAATAATCTAGATATCTTTATAGGATTTTTCATGCTTATTTTAACACCATGTACTGATTGGTATCTTTTATTTACAAAAATATCTAAAGGTGATCTACCTTTAAGCTTATCAATATTACCAATAAATCTAATTTTACAAATAATACTACTTCCAATTTATCTTATATTGTTCTTTTCAAGTTCCAATACACTTAATTTAATTGATCTTGGAATTAGTTTTTTAGTAATTATTATAATTCCATTTGCTTTAGCACAGATTACTAAATATCTATTAAAAAATAATTTAGAAAATAAATTTATATCATTCTTTTCTAATTTACAAGTGTTTTTCTTATCTCTAGCTATTTTTGCTATTTTTGCAAGTGAAGGAAAAGCTTTATTTGATAATTTATATTCTATTTCATCTATCTTTATTCCACTTATGATATTTTTCATAGTTACTTTTATTATAGATTTCTTTGTATCTAGAAAAATAAATTTCACATATAAAGAGTATTCTAGCTTAACATTAACTACACTTGCACGTAATTCCCCTTTGGCACTTGCTATTGCTGTAAATTCATTTCCAAATAGCGAACTTATAGTTATTGCCCTTGTAATAGGTCCATTAATTGAACTACCAGTTTTATATCTTGTTTCACAGATTTTACTTAAAATTAAGAGTTTTTATTAAGATTTTCTTCTTTTAATTAAATTAGTAATAAATAAATCTGCAATAAACTGTGCAAATATAAAAATTAATAT
The DNA here is from genome assembly GCA_020854915.1 of Methanobacteriaceae archaeon. Taxonomy (GTDB): domain Archaea; phylum Methanobacteriota; class Methanobacteria; order Methanobacteriales; family Methanobacteriaceae; genus JAHKLT01. Next base: position 25,067 of record JAHKLT010000049.1, read on the forward strand.
AGATGATATTATTGCAATAATAAGTTAAAACCTAATTGATTCTTTTTTAGCTATTTCAATATTATCATATTTATCTCTATCTTCCATAAGATAATATTGCAAATAATAAACTTAATATTTTCTTGAAAAATGAATTTAACTAGAAAAATAACATCAAGTTTAATAAAGATAAATATCAAATATACTTTATGTAGTGGTTGATTATTTTAAAAAGGTTTGAAGGTTATTTTTAAAATTATTTACTCATATGAGTTTCAACCACTACATCATTTAATATAATATTATTGTTATTTATAAGTATTCAGCTAAGTTATAGTAATAAATTATTTAAATCATGAAATACATTATATTTGTAAAAAATAAAATCAACTTGAAAACTAATTTTTTAAATTTATAATTATTTTCTTCTCTTAAATATGGAAAAGGAGCTATTCTATCTATAAGTTTTCCATAAGGTTCCATTAATATATACTGATAAATAATTCCAAAAATTATTGTTAAAATTAAACACAAAAATAGTCTTGTGAAAATAGTAAATCGCTTATAAAAACACCAATATTATAACTATTATTAAATGTGATCTTATAAGTTATTTATTTTAAAATTCTTTTAATATTTTTAAATTTTTTCAACTTGTCTCTATTAGTGATCTAAGGTATAATTTAGCCCAAACATATGAGAGCATGTTACCTATTGCACTTCCAATAACAATTCCATACCAAACACCATTTTCTCCAAAGCCAAGGGGAATAGCTAGGATATATGAGAATAATACTTGAAACATTAATGATCTCATAAAAGTTATTAACAATGCATTTAATCCTTTACCAACACCTCTAAATAAAAAGGTTGATGGAACACCAAAAGGTAAAAATAGATAAAACAAGGATGTTATTCTTAAGAAAGTAGTCATGGATTCATTAATATTTGCTGATACTGGACTATAAGTAAATAAGGCACTGATGTATGGTGCGAATATAAAAACTAATAGGGATAATATTACTGCAATGATTAATGCGAACTTAATAGCATAGTTATGAGCTAATTTAATATTTTCATATTCACGAGCTCCAAAATTAGCTCCAACTACTGCTACAACTGCCGTTCCAATTGCAACACTTGGAATCATTACTAATGATACTACTCTCCAACCACCACTGTAAACTGCAACACTATCTACACCTGAGACGATCATTAAAATAATATTTATTGATGCAGATAATACTCCAACAAGTAAGAATTCTAATCCTGTTGGAAGGCCAATATTTAGTATTTGAGCTATTATTTTATTTTTGTATATGAAGTCTTTTAAATTAAAATCAATATATGTGTCTTTAAAAAACCAATATAAAAGTAAAAAAGAAACACAGGCAAGTGATAATACTGTTGCAATAGCTGCACCTTTAAGACCTAAATTCAATGTGTAAATAAAGATTGGATCAAGGATCATATTTAAAATAGATCCAAAAAGCATTGCATAGGTTGTTTTTTTTGCATTTCCTTCAGCTCTAAATATTCCATATGCTGTTGATGAAAAAACAATAAATACAGATCCTGCAAATAATATAGAACCATATTCCATTGATTGGGTAATAGCTGAACCTGCTTCCATGTATAATAGAAATGGTCTTAGAAATAAGCTTAAAAGGATTGTAAAAAATATTGAAAAAACTACTATTAGAATTAAAACATGTATAGCAGCATTATCTGCTTCTTTTTTATTTCTTGCTCCAATGTATCTAGATATAACAGATGTTGCACCTGCACCTAAACCATTTGAAAAACCTAAGATAATATAATATAAAGGATTTACAAAACCTATTGCAGCAAGAAATGTATCTCCAAGACCTGCAACCCAAAAAGCATCAATAAGAGCGTATAATGAGTTTATAACCATAGCTATTATTGTTGGTCCAGCTAAAGCTAAAACTGCTTTTTTAGGATCTCCAAGTAATGTTTCAACTTCTTTAGTTTTTTCCATATTAATCATTTATCTTTAATACTAATATAAATTTTTCTTATTGGTTTATTTTAGACCCTAAAGAATACTATGACTGAATCTTAATGAAATATTTCAGTCATAGATGAATTTCAGTATTATTAATTAAACAATTTAATAAGATAATTTTTATATATTATTTTTAATAAAATTATTAATAGCTAATATTTATTTCTGGTGGTTTAAATGAGTGAAAATATATCAAAAATAATCAATGAATTGCATATATATGAAAAACAGCTATTAAATGCAATTAAAAATAATGAGAATATATCTCCTGAAGAAGTCTCTCTTAAGAACTCTCTAGATATTAAATCTGTTATGAGTGCAGCAGGATCACTTGCATCTAAAAATATAATTGAAGTTCAAAAGGATGTTAGTGAAATTATCTCTTTAACAAGTGATGGAGAAAATTTTGCAAAAGTAGGTTTACCTGAGAGAAGAGTACTTAATGAATTAATTGTAAAAGAAGAAATTCCAATGGGAGAATTAGCTAAAATAGCTAAACTAGATAAAAATGAAAATAAAATAGCTATTGGATGGCTTGTTCGAAAAAAATGGGCAAAGATTGATAAAGGAACAATTAAAATCACAGAAATCGGAAAAAAATATGAAAATGATTTTACAGATGATGAGAAATTACTTGAAATTTTAAAATCTAAAAGTTTAAATAAATCTGATTTATCAGAAAGGTTATTAGATGGATTTAAACAACTTAATGAAAGAAAAAATATTTTAAATATTGATAAAAATACAAAACACTCATTTAAATTATTAGATCTTGGAAAAACTATTTTAAAGAAAGGATTTAAAATTCAAAAACAAGCAACACAACTAACTCATCAACAATTAAAAGATGATGGATGGAAAAATCTAGAATACAGACCATACGATATAAATGTAGAAGCACCAGAAATATTTCCAGGAAAAGGCCATCCTTTAAGAGAAATAATTGAAGAAATAAGAGAAGTATTTTTAAATTTAGGATTTACAGAATCCAATGGAACAATCTTAGACTCAGCATTTTGGAACTTTGATTCTCTATTTCAACCACAAGACCATGCAGCACGTGAAATGCAAGATACATTTTATGTAAAAAAACCTATTAAATGTGATTTACCTAATGAAGAATTAGTATCTCGTACTGCTTGTGTTCATGAAGATGGAGCAGATACTGGTTCATGTGGATGGGAATGTGATTGGGATTTAGATGTTGCAAAGCAATCAGTCTTAAGAACCCATACAACTGGAATATCTACAAAATTTTTAAATGAAAATGAACCACCACTTAAAATGTTTTCAGTTGGAAGAGTATTTAGAAGAGAAACAATAACATATAAACACTTGCCAGAGTTTCACCAAGTTGAAGGAATCGTTGCAGCAGAAAATATTAGCTATCAAAACTTACTTGGAACACTAAAAGAATTCTATAAAAAATTAGGTTTTGAAGTAAGATTTAGACCTGCATACTTCCCATACACATATCTTTCTACAGAATGTGAAATCTATTTAGAAGAAAAAGAAAGTTGGATAGAACTTGGAGGATCTGGAATGTTCAGACCAGAAGTACTTGCTCCACTTGGAATAAAAACACCAGTTTTAGCATTTGGTCTTGGAATTGAAAGACTAGCTATGATAAGATATGATATAACAGATATTAGAATGTTATATAAAAGCGATATTAACTGGCTTCGTGAAATACCAATTACAAATGGTATTAAATTAGATTAAAATTATTTAACAAACAAGAAAAGGTGTTAATATGGTTAAAATTAATTTAAGTTCATGGAATATAAATGGTATTAGAGCTATTTATAAAAAAGAAGGATTTATGAACTGGTTTAATTCTGTTGATTCTGATTTGATTTTATTTCAAGAGACAAAAGCTCAAATAGACCAAATTCCAAAAGAATTATATAGAAATGAAAAATATCATTCATATTATAGTTCAGCTATTAAAAAAGGATACAGTGGAGTTGCAGCATTCTCAAAAATAGAACCAAACGAAGTTATAACTGAAATTGGAAAAAAAGAATTTGATGGTGAAGGTAGATTTTTACGCTTAGATTTTGATGATTTTATTTTGATGAATCTTTATTGGCCAAATGGTGGTATGGGTGATGAACGTTTAAAGTATAAGTTGGATTTTTACGATGCATTTCTTGACTATGTTGTTGATTTAAAAGAGGCTGGAAATAATTTAATAATATGTGGAGATTTAAACACTGCACACAAAGAGATTGATATAGCTAGACCGAAAGAAAATGAGAAAGTTTCAGGTTTCATGCCAATTGAGAGAGAATGGATAGATAAATTTTTGGATTCAGGATTTGTAGATACCTTTAGAATGTTTAATAATGAGCCAGATCAATATACTTGGTGGAGTTATCGTACACGAGCACGGGACAGAAATGTAGGATGGAGACTAGACTACTTCTTTGTAAACGAAGAATTCCAAGAAAATGTTACCAGTGCAACTATTGAATCAGATGTAATGGGTTCAGATCATTGTCCGATAGAATTAAAGATAGAGATATAAAAAAGTCATGGTTCAACAAAAAGGTAATTTTTTAAAACAATTGATGAAATTGATTAAAATTGAGGAATTTTAAATAGATAAAAAATTAATACATCTTTATCATCATATTAATTAATAAAATTTGATTTTATTTATTGATTATAGTGTGTTACCAAACTTTTTCATATAAATGCATGTTTTATTTATATATAGATATTAAATTAATTAAAAAATATTAGGTAATCAACTATAAAAGGAAATATTATTAATTAAAAATCTGTTTTAGAAAAGTTCCTCTAATAAACTAGTTTTTCATTCCAAATAGTGTTCTAATAAATGGAATTTTCCTTACAAGTTCGAGATTTGATGATTTTTAGTAATGGTGAAAAGAGAAAGCTAATCACTCGCCTAACTAAAATAGAACACCAAATAACACGATTAAACCGAAATCTATCAAGGAAAGTTAAAGGTTCTAAAAACTTCATTAAAAATGTTAAAAAATTACATAAATTATATAATAAAGTCTTTGATATCCGTAACGATGAATATCAGAAACTATCCACAAAAATAATCAAAAATTTTGATTTAATCGGTTTAGAAAACTTATCAATTAAAAACATGATAAAAAACAAACGATTAAGTCACAGTATAAGCCAAATATCAATGGTCAAAACTTTATTGACATGATAAAATACAAAGCCCAATGGTATGATAAAAAATCTATACAAATAAGTAAAGTTTTCCCATCATCAAAGCTTTGTAGTGAGTGTGGATACAAAAAAGAAGATTTAACACTAACAATAAGAGAGTGGACTTGTCCAGAATGCAGGGCAAAACATGATAGAGATATTAATGCATCTATTAACATTCTTAATGAAGCTATCCGAATGAATAATGAATGTACTACAGGACATGTAGGAATAAGCTTGTGTTACTATAGAACATTAGTTCTATCTAAACAAGAAACTGTAGCTTATAATAGAGAGCAAGAATCTCCGAGTGAAACTTCATAAAATAATCAGTCGGAGAGTATGTCAACTAATAGTTTTATTAAGTTTTATCTAATTTTTTTAATTCTTCTTGAGCTTGGGAGTATAATTCTTCTAAATCAGTAGAAGGTTTACAAAGTATTTCTGGTGTTATTGAATCTTGATCTTTTTTAAGTAAGAAATTATCTACATAATATTTATTTATTTTTTCTAAGTTATCTGGAATTTTTTCATTTACTTCATCTAAAAAGCCATATAAAAAAGATTTTTCAAAGTTCTCTATTTCTTTATTTAAAATAGAATATTCTTTTTTATAAAGTCTATTGTTATATATTAATTTCTCTTCAGAATGAGTGCCTTTATTATAAAAATCATAGTCTGATTTATAACTACTTAATAAATCTAAAAAGCTATCTAAAATTTCTATTAATTGTATTAATGCTTTTTCTTTGTTAGAATAGGGGGATAACATTAGTAACATTTTTTCATTAATTTCTTTTAGATTATTAAGTTCTTTTTCATGTTTTTCTTTTTCTTTCTCCATTTCTTCTTCATGTCTTTTATTATTTTTGTAATCTGTGAAAACAATTCCTAAATATGTTATAAAAGCAACAATAGAAACACTAAGCATCTCAAAAATTAATCTCCATGGAATATAGTGATTACCTTTTGAGTCAACATGTAAATGATTTGAAAGTAATATTATAACCGAAAAAAGCACAATAAAAATTATTATACTCCAAAATATTATTTTATAAGCATTATATAATGAGTTTTGAGTTTTTTTATAATGTAATATACGATTACCTAAGATACTATTATCAATTCCTTTAATAATTCTATTAATAAATTTATTAATTTCTGTTAAAATATCCATATTTAATTATTGAACATTATATTATAAAAAATTAATGATATTGTATAAATTTTTGCAATAATAACTTATTTGAAATATATAAAAGTATCTTTAATGATTTTTGATTTTTAATAGTTAAAGATGATTTTTAATATTTTGAGCAAATTCATCTATTTTTGATTCATAGGAATCTTGAAAATCTTTTTTATTTAGTGAAAGTGTTTCTAATGGCTTTTTAGATATTAATTTTTCCATATTATCAAAAGTATCTGCTTCATTTGCACTACTTGTTGAGAAAAACGCAACATTATTAAATTTCTCTTTATTTTCTTTTAAATAAGCTAAAATAGGAGTTGACATCGTTTGTCCCCAAACAGGAGTTCCAATTATTACTAAATCATAGTTTTCAGGATTTTTTTTATTTCTTTTATATCAGATGGACTACTTCTTAAAGCTTTTAAAAGTGATATTAAATAAGAGATAGGACCTGAATTATCTTTTTTATCAATAATTTCTTCTAAATCACAATTCAATTTTTCTTTTAATTTAATAGCAACTTTTTCTGTTGTTTTGGTTCTTGAGTAATAACTTATTAAAATATTCATAATAGCTATATTGTTTTTTAAAATATTTATAATTATGGATAAAAATAATAATCAAAACTTTTTATAAAAAAAATAGAAGGTATTTTAAAATATCTTTAAAAAATTTATTTTACTATTATTAAATTAGAACTTGCATATTTTATTCTATTATAATCGAGGTAAGCTGTAGTAATATAACTATCAAGATTTAAATTAATATTCAACCTAGTTATTCTATTACTATCAGTAGTTTTATAATAAAATACTCAATGAATATTAATAGTTATTTTGATTAAAAATAATCATTTTAAGTAATATTGATTTTCATAATTTTTATTGTAAATATTTAAATTGATTTATTATTAAATATATTATTAAAGATATTTTTAAAATAGCTTTTAAATAAAAGAAAAACTAATGTTTTTAATTTATAATTTAATTTTGTGTGGATTTAATGGTTAATAATGAAGAAATAGGATTTAAAGAAAAAACAGAAAGATATTTAATAGCTAAATTAAGAATTTCTAAAGCACAGCTATTTGCAATTTTTACTGCATTATCTTCTACAGTTTTGATTGTTAGTAATATTGCTAGTACTAAAATGTTTGATTTTTTTGGAACTGGGTTTGTTTGGGATGGTGGTGCTGTACTTTTTCCTGTTTCTTATATTCTTGGAGATGTAATTGCTGAGATTTTTGGCTTTAAAAGTGCAAAAAAAGTTATATGGACTTCATTTTCAATGAATATAATAGCTGTTGTAGCACTACTTATTGTTCAAATTTTACCTCCTGGTCCTGGATGGGAAAATCAATTAGCATATGAGGCGATTATAGGTTTTATGCCTCGTATTATTGCAGGTAGTTTAATAGCTTTTGTTTGTGGGCAACTCTTTAATGCTTATGTTTTTATAAAAATTAAAGAAATTACTAAAGGTAAACACTTCTGGCAAAGAGCATTAGGTTCTAGTTTAGTAGGAGATTTAGTTGATACAGTAATTTTTACAACTATTGCCTTTTTTGGTACTATTTCAGATGTTCAGTTTATTGGCTTACTTGTAATTGCATATACTTCAAAAATTGTAGGTGAGACAATATTATTACCAGTGACGTATGCTATTGTTGATTTATGTAAAAAAGTGGTGGATGATGAATAGAGATCAATTTAGTTTTGAAATTATTAGTAAAATTCCAGATGGATTAGGTAGAGCAGGTATTATTCATACTCCTCATGGTGATATTAAAACACCAACTTTTATGGTGGTTGGAACTTATGGTGAGGTAAGATTTTTATCACCTTCTAAGTTTCATGATCTTGGGCTTCAAGGTATGATTTGTAATGGATTTCACTTGTCACAAATTTCTCATGAAATTGAAGAGAAAGGAGGTTTATCTAAATACTCAGGATATAATTGTCCTACTCTTACTGATAGTGGTGGCTTTCAGGTTATGTCATATGGTAGTGGGCTTGGAAAAGTAGTTTCTATGAACAAAAGAGACATAGCTCGTGAACGATTTAAAACAGAAAATAAAAAACGTTTAGCAAGAGTAACTGAAGAGGGAGTATATTTTAAAAGAAATGAAACTGCTGATGAAGAGCTTTTTACACCTGAATATTCTATGGAATTTCAACATGAAATTGGTGCTGATATTATAATGGCATTTGATGAGCTTACAAACATTGGGGACAGTAAAAAATACAATAAAGAAGCACTTGATCGAACTTACAGATGGGCTGTCAGGTGTTTAGATAAACATAATAAACTAACAAGTGACAGATCAGATAAACCTTACCAAGCACTTTTCGGTGTACTACAAGGTGCACATTATCAAGATTTAAGAGAAGAAGCAGCGCGTGATTTAGGTTCAATGGATTTTGATGGTTATGGTCTGGGTGGTGCTTTTGAAAAAGAGCAATTACCTAAAATCTTGTTTTGGTGTAATAGTATTTTACCAGAATCAAAACCACGTCATTTACTTGGTCTTTCAAAGCCAGATGATATTTTTGTTGGTGTTGAAAATGGTTGTGATACTTTTGATTGTGTTGCACCAACACGTGAGGCAAGACATGGTAAAGTTTATACTCTTGATGGTGATATTAATATTAAAAATTCTAAATTTAAAGAGGATTCTTCACCATTATTTGAAGAATGTGATTGTCCAACTTGCAGGTCTAACCATTCAAGAGGAGAAATTAGAAAACTATTAAAAAATGAATATGGTATGAAAACTGATAAACAAATTAGAGAAGATAAAAAGATTGCTTTAGAACTTATAACAGTTCATAATGTTTATTTTATTGTTAAACTCACTCAAGAAATTCGCAAAGCTATTATTGAGGAAAATTTTTTTAATTTTCGCGATAATTGGTTAAGAAGGTATTATGGGTAATTAAAGAAATGAATTTGTATGTTGTTATAAATTCTCTTTTAAAGGTATTATAAGTAGTTTAAAAAAAGAAATGAATTTGTATCTTGTTTTTAATTCTCTTTAAAAGGTATTATAAGTAGTTTAAAAAAGAAATGAATTTGTATGTTATTATAAATTCTCTTTAAAATAGCTTTCTAATTTTTTAAAAGGTATTAAATCTGTTTTATCGTATAAATCAACATGTCCTGCATTTTTAACAACATATAATTCTTTTGGCTCTGAAGCTATTTCATATGCATCTTCGCTGAAATATCTGGAATAGATTCCTTAAAAAAACATTACTAAATGATATAAAAAGATAAAAATAGTTTATTTTTTATGATTTAATTTAATTTTACTTATTTAAAATAAAATATAATGATAAATAAGAATTTATTATTAGTTTAAATAAAATAATCGATTTTCTTCTTAAATTAAAATATTTTCTAAAAAATATTTAAAAAAATAAGTTTAAATAAAATATCAACAAATAATAATTGTGTTTAAGACTAATTATAGTAAAGAATGAAATTTTTTATAATAAGATTAATATAAAACTTTTAAAATCGTGTTAAAAATATATAATTAAAAGGTGAAAATTATGAAATATGTACGTATACCCTTAGAAGGAGCATATAATGTTAGAGAATTAGGAGGTTACCCTATAAATAATGGAATAACCTCTTTTAATAGTTTTTTAAGAGGAGATAGCCTTGAAAAAGTTACTGATAAAGACTTAAGAGTATTAGAAGAATATGGAATAAAAAACGTAATTGATTTAAGAGGAGATATTGAAATAGGGGATGAAGTAAAAATAATCAAAGATAATTCAAACTTAAACTATAAACAAATATCATTATTTGGTGATATTGAGAAAGCTGAATCTGAAGATATAACTAAAATGCTTGTAGATAATCCAGAAGAATTTTTAGTAGAAATATATATTTCTGCATTAACTGAAGCTAAAAATACAATGAAAAAAGTTTTTGATCATATAGCAACATCAGAAGGAGGAATACTTTTCCATTGTACTGATGGAAAAGATAGAACAGGAATAATATCCTCACTTTTATTAAATTTAGCTGGTGTTAAAAAATCAGATATTATATCTAATTATCAAATAACTCACACTTATATTAAAGAAAATCCAGAAGTAAAAGAACAAGCAAAACAGTATTCTGAAGAACTTACTTACTCAAAACCAGAATATATGGAAAAATTATTAAAATATCTTGAAAAAAATTACAATAATGCAGAATCATACCTAGAAAACATTGCTGTAACTGAAGAGAACATAGAAAAAATAAAACAAAGATTAATAGAATAATCTTTTATAATTGGGACTGTCAATTTCTTAGTTGATATAAATTTTAAAATTCCAATAATGTCTAAAATTAAGAATTAAAGTTATTAAATGAAATTAAATTTTAAAAACAACTAACATTTTGACAGGCCTTTATAATATATCATTGATACAATAGTAGTAAGATTAAAAACATTCTAATAAATTCATATATAAAAATGAAATAAGGGAGTGTCCAAAAATCTATTTTTTTTGATTTTAATATAATTAATATTTACATATATAAATATGTCTATCTCAAAAAATTTATATATAAACTTTTATATATTTAGTATTATGGGTAAAACAAAAGATCAAAAAACATGTACAACTTCTACAGATAATATACCTGAAAAGGATATAATAAACAGAGAAGTAGAATCATTTAAAGCTTTAGCAGACCATACTAGGCTAAAATTAGTATATTTGTTAGAAGATAAAGAACTTTGTTCATGTCAAATGGTTAATAGTCTTGAAATAGCTCAACCTACAATTTCACATCATTTATCTGTATTAGTTAAATCTGGTATTGTAGAATGGGAAAAGAAAGGAAAATGGAAATATTTTAAATTAAAAAATAAAGATTTAATAAAGATAATTAAAAAAATATCTTAATCTTATTCATAATTTATATGATTGATAAAATCTCACTTGCAGCTTGTAATGGTATGAGTGCATATGGTTTAATCTGCAGAGCAGTTGCATCTGATTTATCAGAAGATGAAACTAATATCATATCTATATATGTATTAGCTCTACACCAGTTACTAAGAAAATTCTCCTTTATTAAATAAATTTCCAATAATACCTCTAAATGGATGTTCTAATAATTACTAAAGATGAAATTTTCTATGCTGATTATTCAAAACCTGAAAATTTTTGTGATGAGGCTTGGAAAGCTATTTATCAGTATGTTTTTGCTCTTGCTCATGGAGCAGAAGATACATTATGGTGATTGGATTAAAAAATCAGGAATAGCTATTGTATCCTGTAATGATGGTTTAAGACCAGTAATATTTAAACTTGAATCTACTGATATTCCATCTACTAATTAAATATTCTTTTTATTTAATACTATTTTTTTTCTAAATGCATCACTTTGCATGTTTTATTTATATATAGATATTAAATTAATTAAAAAATATTAGGTAATCAACTATAATTATATTTTTTTAATGTTTTATGAGTCTTGGCCAAATATGTATATTATTTTTTGAAAGTTGCAGTAGAAGGCTGCATTTGGGATTTAGAATTTTGTCTAATCTTTGAAAATAATGGTCAATGAAACTGGCCATAAATCATTGAAAATTATATGGGTAAA
>JAHKLT010000019.1 GCA_020854915.1 Methanobacteriaceae archaeon
AGACAGATCCTGATGATATTAAGAAAAAATATAAAACAGCAAGTGGTTTATTGGATTTTTTATACATAAAAATGGAATATATGACAGAAAAATCAGTCAAAGAATTAGATGAAAATTATCTGACCAATTTTTGACATTATCGAAAAAATAAATACATTTAAAGATAATATTATTGAAATTAAAAGAAAAATTATTGAAGATGAGAAGAAATTAGATGAACTGACATATGAACAAAGAAATATTTCATCAAAATTAAAATCTAATCCAAGTGAACGTATACAAGAACTTGAAAAGGATAAAGAATATTATTTATCAATAATACAACAAAATGAAAGAAAAATAGGGTCTATTGAAAAAGAATTACAAAGATTAAATGGAGAATTATCTGAATTAAAAAAACAACAAAATAATGAAGATAAATTAAGTATACAAGCTGAAAATATTAAAAATAAAATCGAATTTGTTAAAAAATCTCAAAAAGTATTAGAAAAAATCACCAAAGATTTATTTGATAATATTCATGATAAAATAGAAAAATTAACTAGGGAAAATTTTCCAAAAATTATATGGAAAGAAGATGAGTTTATAGACATTCTAATTGATGAAAATTACGAAATATTTGTTAAAAATAAATTAGGCCAATTAGAAAGACCTGCTGATTTATCGGATGGTGAAAAACTTTGTTTGGGATTATGTTTTATGTCATCTTTACATAATATTTCTGGATTTGATATACCAATTATTATGGATACACCATTAGCAAATTTAGATGAAGATATTGTGCAAAACATCGGTAAATTTTTACCAGATTTTGTTGACAACAAACAAATCGTATTATTAGTTAAAAAAAATGAATATACAAAAGAATTTAAAAATGCACTGGGAACAAATATTGGTAAAGAATATTTAATTAAATTTGAAAATTCTAATCAGGGAAAAGAATCCAAGGTGATTTTAAATGAATAATATTAGTAAAAGTAGAAAACTTTTTGATAAAAAATCTGGAGAAATTTATAAAAACTTATCTAAATCAATATTTAAAGATTATGATTTATTAGATGTATTTTCTATAGCCATGATTATAGGTAAAAAAAGAGGAATTAAAGCTAATATGGGTAAAAATGAAGCAGGCGAAGTTAATAAATATACAATGGAAAATAAGAAAACCTTTTTACCATTAATAACTTGTTTCGCTATTGCTAATGAAAATTCTATGGATTTAATTACTGATGAAGTTAGATGTTTTGAAATATGTGAAGCATATGCCAAATCTGGACTTGAGATTTTAGAAATCGAACAAATGTCTAAAAGTAATGAAGAATTATTAACTGATTTTGAAAACGAAATCTTAGAATTTTATGATACAATAAATTAACTTGATATTGATTATTATAATCTATTGCATACATATTATGTCTAAAACACTTTTTGATAATAAAGAAAGGTTTAATGATATATTTTGGGATAGATTAAAAACTGATGATGAAGATATCTTTTCAAAAAATATCCAATAATCTTCTATGTAAAAAATATTTTTTTTATTTTGATAAAACCATATGAGAATATGATGATTTATAATTATTAAACATGATTTTTCCTATGACACTCATAACAAAGTGTTTCACAACAATTTATCTCATCATCAATATCATCATATTCATCTTTATACAATGCATGATGACATTCTAAACCTAAAGAAGATCCACATTTAACACATTCATAATTATCTCTTTCTAAAACTGTTGCACGAACTTTTCCTTTTTTATATCTCTTATTATGAGGATCTTTATTTAAATATTTCTTATTAATACTTTGATAATACTCCTTAACCCTTTTTTTCAAAATTTTATCTTTTAGTTCTGGTTCAATTATAATATTTTCTAAATCCCTTATTGATAACAATTTAGAATCTGTTATTGTTCCATAATAGCTAACTTGAGAGTATTTTTTTATACAATCTTGAATATATTTATTTGTTAAAGGTTTTCCACTTAAATTTTTAAAATCCATTTCATAAATTTCATTTAAACTATACCCCTCATCTTTTAAGCGAGCAATTTCACGATCCCTTTTTTCAGTTTCAACTCTCACTTTCATATTCATAATTTTTATATTTCAAAACATATAAAATTTATGAATCACTAGGATTAAGAACTCATTATTCTATACTATAACGAGGTTACTATTTTGTAATAAATAAAAATCTTCAAAATACAAAATATAAACAATTACATCTATATATAATACAAGTATATTTCATGTTTTTAACAAATTTAAAAAAAATCTATTTTTTAAAATTTTACACTTGAAATGCATCTCAAATAATTACTTTAAAAATTTAATACTAAAGTTATAATTTTAGAATTTACTTTAAAAATATGAAAAAAATTAAATTTTAAAATAAAAAATTTAGATTTAAAAAATTTTTAAAAATTAATAAGATTATCATTTTGAAGTGAATTGGTATATATGTAGCTATAGAATTAACCTAATTTATTAAAAATCAAATTTAATTATTAATTTATTAATTTCTATAAAATTATTTTTCAAAAAATATAACCCCCCCCCCTTAGATTAAAAAATTATTAATTCATATGGTTCTAGATTTTTATGAAAAAAAGAAGAATGCCTGATGGTTGTTTGATCTGTTTTAATATAGAATTGTGTTGATTTTCTAAAAGTACAAATGAATTTCGTCTTAAATTCATATATATATAGTAAAATGAATACACATTAATTTAAAGCATTTTCCATAAAGTCGATTTTCATCTGATTTTGAGGTATGTGAATTTTCTTTATTATTAAAATCAGAGCTTTAAATTTTAGAATTTATACTCAAAAGGGCAATACAATTTGTACTTTTATAGTATGAATGTTCAATTGACTCTAAACATCTGAAATGAGATATTAAATACCTTCGATTTTTCCCAAAAATCTAGGACCCTATATTAATTCATTATCTCAATAAATAATTTAAAAATTAAAAATAAAAACTAAATAAATTTGTATACATAAAAATCATCAAACTTTTCAAAAGTTCAAAAATAATCTTGATAAAAAATATTGCAATAAATAATAAACTTTGATTAATTTTAAATCATCAAAAAAAGAACTGATAAAAAATACACAATTAATTAATAAGATATATACAAATAAAATAAAAAAAAAGAAAGTTAAAAAGAAAAAAATAAAATTTCTAATTAACTTTTAAACTAATTACTTTTGTTTTCTTCTTAATCCTGTACCTATTAATATTAATAATGCTAAAATCATAACAATAATAGGGTTTCCAGTTTGTTTCATTCCAACACCACGTCCATCCACTTCATCATGAGAATAACCATGACTATCTGAATATTTGCTAACTTTATAATCAGGTCTTACTGTAGTATCAGGTTTAACAGGTTTAACAGGTTTGACTGGTTTAACAGGAGTCTCATTTTTTGGTTGAACTGTAATATTTACAACCACAGTATGATTTCCAACAATGACAGTATTATTTAAAACACCATAAGCAATAACTTTAGCAACAACAGTGAAAGATTTAGTTTCACCAGCAGCTAAATCAACAGTCCAAGTTATAGTACGAGTAGCAGCATCATAAACACCATTATCACTAGCACTAACAAACTCTAAACCAGCACCTAAAACATCACGAACAAGAACATTATTAGCAATAACAACACCATTATTCACAACAGTAACTTTATAGATTACTGTGTCTCCTAATTTAGGATTTTTATTGTTAACAGTCTTATCAGGAATGATTTCAGGAACAGTAACATTAACAACTTTAGTTTTATTACCAACAGTAACAGTATTATTTAAACCACCATAACCAACAACTTTAGCAATAACAGTTAAATTCTTAGTTTCACCAGCACCTAAATCAATAGTCCAAGTTATAGTACGAGTAGCAGCATCATAAACACCATTATCACTAGCACTAACATACTCTAAACCAGCACCTAAAATATCAACAACTTTAACATTATTAGCAATTACACTACCAGTATTTACAACAGTAATAGTGTATTTTACATTATCACCAAAATTAGGATTAGTAACATTAACAGTCTTATCAGGAACAACCTCAGGAACAGTAACATTAACAACTTTAGTTTTATTACCAACAGTAACAGTATTATTTAAACCACCATAACCAACAACTTTAGCAATAACAGTTAAATTCTTAGTTTCACCAGCAGTTAAATTAACAGTCCAAGTTATAGTACGAGTAACAGGATCATAAACACCATTATCACTAGCACTAACATACTCTAAACCAGCACCTAAAGTATCACGAACAACAACATTATTAGCAATTACACTACCAGTATTTACAACAGTAATAGTGTATTTTACATTATCACCAAAATTAGGATTAGTAACATTAACAGTCTTATCAGGATCAACCTCAGGAACAGTAACATTAACAACTTTAGTTTTATTACCAACAGTAACAGTATTATTTAAAACACCATAAGCAACAACTTTAGCAATAACAGTTAAAGTTTTAGTTTGACCAGCAGTTAAATTAACAGTCCAAGTTATAGTACGAGTAGCAGGATCATAAACTCCATTATCACTAGCACTAACAAACTCTAAACCAGCA